>JAMXLQ010000078.1 GCA_024280975.1 Methanosarcina sp. | reverse complement strand
GATAATTCCATAATACAGAGGACTGGTTTATGATATTGTACAACTCGTCACAAGTTGCTTCACCTTATATCGAGGTTATCAATAGTTGATACAATGTTCTTGCTTGCGTTTCCATTTCCAAATCTATTTCTATGCCTCTCTAGGAGAGGATGAAACTCAGTCGCCATTCTGGTAATTTCTTCCTTATTAGATCCAACAAGTACATTCCATCCATCTTTCACAGTTTCAATCCACTCAGTGTTTTCCCTCAATGTGATGCATGGGACTTTTAACACATAAGCTTCTTTTTGAATGCCGCCAGAATCGGTGAGTAAAATTTTGGAGTGGCTCATTAATTTTATAAATTCAAAAAATCCCAGAGGTTCTGATAAAATGACAGAAGTTTTTAATTTATCATAGAGCCCGTAAATCTTTAGTGATTTTTCAGTTCTAGGGTGTAGTGGAAATACAACGGTTTCGTTTAACTCTGAAAGAGCATCTACAATATTCTTCAAATTCTGCTCATTATCTGTGTTGCTGGCCCTGTGAATTGTAGCTACGATATATTCCTTACTTTTCAAGCCCAGATCATCTAGAATAGTAGATTTACTTTCTGCGATTTCCTTATTAGATAATAGAGAATCAACCATCACATCTCCAGATAGATATACATTCTCTTCAATTCCCTCTTTTTTTAAGTTCTCAACGGCATTCTCTGTAGGGCAGAAAAGTAGATCAGAACAATGATCCGTCAGGATTCTGTTGATTTCTTCTGGCATCGACCTGTCAAAACTTCGAAGACCCGATTCTATATGTGCTGTTTTAATATGTAGTTTTGAAGCTGCGAGAGCTCCTGAAATTGTTGAATTGGTATCGCCATAAGTAATAACAATATCAGGTTTTTCCTTAATCAAAACGGCTTCAATTTTTTTTAACATCTCCCCCGTTTGATACCCGTGAGATCCAGAACCAATGTCAAGATGATAATTGGGTTCAGGAATATTGAGCTGATCAAAAAAAATTTTATTCATTTGATAATCATAATGCTGACCAGTATGAATTAAGAGTTCTTCATATTTTTTTCTCAGTTCGCGTGAAACGACTGAAGCTTTTATAAATTGAGGTCTGACACCTATAACACTTGCTATTTTCATAAACATCCCCTCATCTAAAGAGATACTGGATAGAGGCGTCTTCTTTTATTTTGTAGAAACTTTCCGGATAACTATTAATAAACCAAACCATAAATGATGTTACGTCAATTTTATCATTTAACATATTGTCTCTTTTCTGCTTCCAAGTATTCTTAAGGTTAGGATCCTGGACAAGTTCAATAGCTTTTTGCAAAGCTATTTTAGGATCTTTATAGTTAAAGATCAGTCCATACTTTTTCTCGAGTTCTATAAAGTTAAGCATGTCATTTTCACCAACAAAAGAATTACATCTTATTGAAGGTGTACCCAACATAGCTGCTTCAGTAGTCATTGTTTGCGAATCGCCAATAAGTAATTTAGCAAAATGCAAAACATGATGGATTTTATCAGGAGACACATTTATTTTGTACTTTTGTAATTCTGGAGGCAATTGATTTTCAGAAGAGATAAAAACACGTGCATATTTTTCCAAAGTTTTTACATAACCGACCTTATTATCTTCTTCCAAACCTTGCTTTCCAACGTCATGGAAAGCATTCCACCCGACAAATCTCATAATTATGAAATTTTCATCTTTATTTATCCCCATTTCTTTTAATTCATGAAAATCAGGAACAAAATATTTTGGGTGTAAGTACGCAAGTTCCTTATACCCATCGAATACTACATGTTTTTTGCCTAAATTTAATTTAAATGTATGAGTTGTGCATATTGTAGATGTAAATGGCTTATATAGACGATAGGTATATTCGTCATCATCAAAAAGAACACATGGCTTGTTCACAAGAAAAGAAGCATGAGCAGCATTGACTGAACCAAAACCTAAGATAAGATCAGGGTTATACTTTTTGCAAAAAGTATATAGAGAATAGTCTATTGTTAATAGATCAATAAGTTTTGATATTGTGCTTTTTCTGTAGTGTCCGATTCGAACGTATTCTAATTTAAAAAGATCCAGAAGTTTTAAAGTTATATCTTTATCTTTTGCAGTAACTTTAATGCTATGTCCTTTACTTTGCATTTCTTTAATGAAATATTTAAAAAAGTGAACATGTGCAGGGTGGCTAATATCTATAAGTATTTTCATAGTTATCTTCCCTCAATTTTAAAACTTGCAAGTAATGTTTCACCAGCCCGCACGGAGTCACCCTCCGTTACTAAAATATTAACGTATTTTGAAGGAATAATAACATCAACCTGGGAACCCCATGTTATTTTTCCGATTCTTTGTCCTTTTTCCAAAAGATCTCCTAATTTAAAAAAAGATAAAACTTTTGAAATATTGGGAGTTCCTATTTCAACAATACCTAATTGTAGTTTTTCGTTTTGTAAGAGAAGAGTAGTTCGTGGGTTTTCTATTTCTGTATTCCACAACTTTGGAGAGAACATATTCCCTTCAAAGTTTTTTAAAAATATTGCCTTTCCTCCAATGGGAGCTCGGGTAATATGTACATCCAGAATAGTCATACAGATGCCAATTATATATCCATCAGAATCTGTTAGAAGATCTGTCTTTGCAATTTCATTTAATTTTATGTTCTTCTTTCCTTTTATCGCACAAGGAACAACGCCTTTCTTGACTTCACGAACATATAAGATCTTTCCATCTGCAGGAGACACTATTGCATTAGGATCTTCAGGCGGTGTTCTTATAGGGTCGCGGAAAAAAACCCACATGACAATAAAGAATCCAGCAAGTACTGTACCAGCATTACTTAAAATGGGAGCAAACAATGGAATCGGTTCTATATAGAAAAATATTAAATATATAATGTTTCCAAATATTCCACTTAAAAAGCCAATTTTTAATGACTTTAATAAATCAAGATTACAAAGTTTGGGATGCGCCCCAATTGCAGCCAGACACATACCCAGTATTATATTGGTTATTAATAATTGGTACATGAAACCCCCCCTGTAGTTCTTCCTAATTCATCTAGTTGTAAATAAGTATGGGATATAGATAATCTCAAATATGAAAGGATGTAAATCTCCTATGTCAAATACTGCGTATTCCTTTTCCTGACTAACAGATTTTTCCAATTTAGAGCTAAATAATAATTTAAGCTGCACTGCTGAATCTGTAATCAAATCTTTCCAAACACAAGCGTCCCATTCATTTTTTACGATAGGTTTACGGAAGTATATAAAATTGTACAAACTCATTAAAAATGGCGAGTTTGATTTATTAGCAATTGAATGCCATTTCCAAGTTCTAGGGTTAATTTCTAAAAATTTATACTTCCCATCCCTTTCGTCCTTTTTAAATTCTACCTCACATAGGCCCCAAAAATTGATTTTATTCAACATTAGTTGAGCAGATTGAATAAGTGAGTTTTTAGATATAGTTTCTGCAAAAGTAGTACATTTTCCAAAATCCATAGGGTATTGCCTTTTTCTCCGGGCAAGAAGACTAACAAATGGCTCGGTACGATTGTAGAAAAAACATGCAGAATATTGATTATCGCTATCTCCAGGAATTATCTCCTGAACAATTACTTCGTCAGGAGAGATGTAACGCAATACTTTTTCATAATTAGTAATCAATTCTTCTCTGTTTTTGCAAACAAGAACTTTTTGATGTATTTGGCTATTAAGCTTATGCATAATAGCGGGTTTTATAATACAAGGAAAGTCAGCGTTTAACTTTTTAATTTCCTCAAGATTGTCTGGGAAATATGTTTTTGGCATATCTATCCCCAAGTCTTGAGCTATTCGATAGGTTATTCTTTTATTGTAACATTTTTCTATAACTTGCCAACTATCAACACTTACTCGATAATATTTTTCGAGTAATTCTTTATTTTGACTCAATATTCTGACGTAGTTATCATCCGTTGGAATTAGAAGCCAGTCTTTTAAGTTATGTTTAGAATTAAGTTCAACTAAAAAAGAAATGAACTCTTGTTTACTATCTATTTTAAGAAATTTAGAACAATATTTTGAATGTTTTGCAATGTTAATACTTCTTGAGTCTAGCAAGTAACAAGGGATGCTATTTTTCCCAAAAATTCGTATAATTCCAAGCCCCTGCACATGCCCACCAATGACGATAACACCTTTCTCCTTGAGGGTAGTTACAATCTCTTTCACTTTCTCACCGCTCTCAAGACTTTCTTTCCGGAGTTTAATGCAAGTTCTTGTAACCACCATAGACTCCAATTGAAAGTGTTTGATTTCCATCTATTCGGATGCAGTGTGATATAAAAATTATTTATCTGGTCACTCTTAATCAACTCAATTAGATCATCAGTTGTCTCAGCAGAAATATATTCAGTTTTACCTGGGATAAAATCTCTAAAATTATTCTTAGAATTCCAGCCCCTACCCGTGTCAGTGAAGTAGTTGAGATTTTTCCCGGCAGATAAGTAGGCTTCTCCAGTAAGTCCAAAATCTTTGAAATCATAATACTTCCATAGATCTCTACTATCGTGTCTAGACAGTACAGCACCATGCATACAAATAGTATTGAGATTACAGATACTTCTAAATTTATTCACATCGCTCTCGAATAGTTTGATGGCTTTCCCAAAATCTCCATTTGTTCTGCTCAAAGCTTCATAATGATATCCGATTTCATGCCCCATCTTTTCAATTTTTTGAATAATTTCCGGAACAAAAGTTTTCTTAGTGGTTCTGAAGTAATAGGTTGCTCGTATACCAAACTGCTCTTCTATGCTTGCTATCTTGAGCGCATTTTTTGCCGACCTATCTATGTCATGGCGCATTAGTACAAAACGTTCAGGAAGCTTATCAGCTGCAGTGACGTATTCGTTCATAGTGATGAAATTATATTTTTCTTCCATTGAAGAGCATAATTGTTTGAATTTATTAAGAGTGAAATCTAACTTGTGATATGTTAACACTATTAACCCCTCCTTCCCGATAAATAGATAGAGTGTCTAAGTAATAAACTTTTTGCATATTTGTATAATGAGAATAAGTATTATTTTTTACTATTCTTTTGGCAAATTAATTCATCAATCGCTTGAGAGATTTCTAGTGAAATAAGAAACCCTCTGCTTTCTATTCAAACTCTGTTTAAGTCCTTTGAATCCGCCAGCTGGTCAATAATATTCTACCAGAACTTCTGTAATGTAGAACAGGCCACATGTTCTTTTATGAAAGACCGAAACCTAACAGAAACCTCAAAAAAAGTATCTCGGAAAAATTCAAACCCTCCCCTGCCTCTGATGTATCTACTTATTAATAACTGGGAAAAATCAGCGAGATAGTAGATAGGTTGAGATATAATTAAAAAAATGTTATATCAATTAGAGTAGATTTAATGAAGGAACCATGAAGACTACAAATGGTTTAAGAGGATCTTTGTATTCCCTGAATAGAAGAATCTGAGAGAGCTAACTACTCTATAATATGTAGGCCTACACTCCCAAACTCATAAAAAAATATGACAAAATAGAATATGCAATTGGATGAGAATATATAAGTACACTTTTTCAGACAAATAGGATTATTAAGCAAAAGAAATATTAATATCTTGAACAAGACAGCTTATTAAACTCCATAAAGAGAGGGATCTACGCGAATATTTCTCACATCTGTATATTTTCAGGAGGAAAACGCATAAAAAATTTAAAAATTACACCTAGGGACAGGGGAATCTTCCTAGCGGGACTTCGTTTTTTGAAAAAACGAATTTTCAGTATGTTTTACCTTGAGTATGAGCGAAGACTCGAGATAGAGATTCTGAATTCGGAAATTCCGCAGCACATAGCTGTGATTATGGACGGAAACCGTAGGTTTGCGGGACAGCTGGGAAGAACTCGAAGTTTCGGGCATGCAATGGGGGCAGAAGTTACCGAGAAGGTTATTGAGTGGTGTTATGAGATAGGGGTAAAACAGCTTACTCTCTATGCTTTTTCTACGGAAAATTTTCAGCGTTCCGAAGAAGAAGTTGACGGTCTCTTCAATCTCATCAACGAAAAGTTCCTAAAACTCTATTTTGATCCAAGAACACATGAAAAAGAGATGCAGGTCAGCGTCATAGGGGATAGATCAAAACTACCTGTCTTTCTGAATGAGTCAATTGAAAAAATCGAAAAAGCTACGGAAAATTACAGGAAGTTTCACCTATATGTTGCCATTGCCTATGGAGGCAGGCAGGATATCATTCAAGCAGTCCGCGAAATTGCAAGCTGTATTTCCAATGGGAAACTCTGCCTTGAAGAAGTAAATGAAAACCTCATTTCAAAGCATCTATATCCTGCCCCAGGAGTTTCTGTTCCGAACGTGGATCTTGTTATCCGTACTGGCGGCGATGAAAGGGTTTCAAATTTTCTTCCCTGGCAGGCTAATGGAAGTGAGTGTGCAGCTTATTTCTGTGCTCCTTTCTGGCCAGAATTCCGAAAAATTGACCTTCTTCGCTCTATCAGGGTATATCAGGCAAGGAAAGCTGAAAAAAAACTGGAGCAATCATATAGAACTTCAAAAGTTGTAAATTTCCTGGAAATAGGAAAAGGTGGGGAAAAAATCGAAGAGATAGGGCAGTTTCAGTCAATAAAAAAGCAGGGATTCTCCTAAAATATTCCATAAGTAAAATATATAGTAAGTAGTGAGAAGTATTGCTATATCAGCTAAATAGATTACTTTTTCTAGACTAACGTGCAGGAAACTCAAAAGGAAAAAAATAAATCTATTTAAAAGTTCCTGCTCATATCACTTTTAAAACAGTCTGTATAACTTTTCAATAGATTGGAGAAATAATCTCTCAGAACACCGATATCTTGATATTGGGGAGATGAGTATTTAAAGTGGGGAATTTGGCTGTACCTAATTTTTCAGTTTGCAAGCTTACAAGAAGCTTGAGAAAAGTTATCATTATATTGGGGTAAACTTATCTGCTCTGGAGTTGATCATTCATTTAGAATGAATCTTTGGAGGTCGGTTTAGGTCAGGGAGGAGTTAAATGGACACTGTTAACGAGTCACATCCGCACTACTGCAGAGCCTATTTTCAGAAGGGTGGAAAATCAGAAAACTTTATACCTGTAAGTTTGGTGCAAGGACACTTTCAGTATCAATTAAAATTACTGAAAAATGATAACGTAAGAGACAGAGAAATTACTATTGCATGTCCTTCAGACATGCAGGCAACGACAACTGCTAGGGCACTGGCCAGGGAAGGTACAGGAAAGTCAAAGTCCTTAAAAACAGAATACTTGCCTGGCAAGGGACAGAAACCTGAGTAAAGCCGGAGGGATCTTACTGGGAAAAGAATACAGAAAACCTAACCGCCTGATAAATGAAAAGAGCCCGTATCTCCTCCAGCATGCCTATAATCCTGTGGACTGGTATCCTTGGGGAGAGGAGGCTTTTGAAAAAGCCAGAAAAGAAAATAAGCCTATTTTTCTGTCAATTGGTTACTCAACCTGCCACTGGTGCCACGTAATGGCACATGAGTCTTTTGAAGATGAAGAAGTAGCAGAATTGATGAACAGGGCTTTTGTTTGCATAAAAGTAGACAGGGAAGAACGGCCAGATATTGACAACATATACATGACGGTCTGTCAGATTATCCTTGGAAGAGGCGGCTGGCCACTTAATATTATTATGACTCCAAACATGAAGCCTTTTTTTGCAGGAACCTATATCCCCAAAAAATCCCGTTTTAGCCAAACGGGGATGCTTGAACTTGTGCCCAGAATAGAAGAGATTTGGAACAGGCAACATGAAGAAGTGCTTGATTCGGCTGAAAAAATCACATATACTATCCAGAATATTATCTCCGAATCAGCAGGAGAGGAGATAGGGGAATCAATAATAGAACAGGCTTATGAAGAATTACTGACGTCTTTTGATAACGAATATGGCGGTTTTGAAAGAGCCCCCAAATTCCCTACTCCGCACAAAATCTTCTTTTTACTCCGCTACTGGAGACGCAGCGGAAATCCTGAAGCTCTTTATATGGTCGAATATACTCTGGAAAATATGTACAAGGGAGGAATCCATGATCATTTGGGTTGGGGTTTCCACCGTTACTCTACAGACAATATGTGGGTTGTCCCCCATTTTGAGAAAATGTTGTATGACCAGGCTCTTATTGCAACTGCATACACAGAAGCTTATCAGGTTACTGGAAAGAGATTATATAAAGAAGCTGCAGAGGGAGTACTTGATTATGTATTAAGAGACCTGACATCTCAGGAAGGGGGATTTTACTGTGGGGAAGATGCTGATGTTGATGGAGAAGAAGGAAAATACTACCTCTGGACTTTAGAAGAGATCAGGAGTGTTCTTAGCCTTGAGGAGTACGAACTGATTACAAAAGTGTTCAATCTCAAAGAAGGGGGTAATTTTGAAGAAGAAATAAGAGGTAAAAAAACCGGAACTAACATTTTATATATGCCCCGTTCTCTCGAAACCCTCGCTGCCGAGTTAATGATTCCTGCTGACGAAGTTGAGAGCCATTTCAACCTGGCTAAAGAAAAACTTCTGGCAGCTCGGAGTAAACGTAAAAGACCTGCAAAAGATGATAAGGTTCTGACTGATTGGAGCGGGCTTATGATTGCAGCTCTTGCAAAAAGTTTCCAGACTTTTGGCGAGAAAAAGTATTTGAAAGCTGCCGAAAAAGCCGCCGATTTCATTCTCAAGACACTTTACAATCCCCATAAACGACTGCTTCATCGATATAGAGAGGGCGAAGCCGGCATTTTCGGAACTGCCGATGACTATGCATTCCTAATTCATGGACTTATCGAGCTTTACGAGGCAGGATTTAAACTGCGCTATCTTAAAGCAGCCCTTTGCCTCAACAGAGAACTTCTTGAACATTTCTGGGATCCCGTTCAGGGTGGGCTCTTCTTTACCGCTGATGATAGTGAATCGCTTATTTTCAGGAAAAAAGAGTTTACGGACGCAGCTATACCGTCGGGAAACTCTATTGAAATGCTAAACCTTCTTAGACTTTCCAGAATAACTGCAGATCCTGAACTGGAAGATAGAGTTCAGGGGCTGGAACGAGCTTTTTCAAAACTCATCAGAAAAGTACCATCAGGATATACCCAGTTCTTATCAGCGCTTGACTTTTGTTTGGGTCCAGCGTATCAAGTTGTAATTGCTGGAGAACGCGAATCTTCAGATACTGGACACATGCTGGAAGAGCTCTGGGCTTACTTCATCCCTAATAAAGTACTGGTTTTCAGACCTGAAGGAAAGGATGCTGAAATTACAAGTCTGGCAACATATACTAAAGAACAGGTTCCGATAGGGGGAAAGGCTACCGCGTATGTTTGCCAAAATTATGAGTGCCAGCTTCCTACTAATGAGGTCAATGAGATGTTAAGAATGTTAAATGTATGACTGAAGCTAAAACCTAAGTCTGTGGTTAAGCGAATTATTCAAATTAGAATGGAGATATAGAAAATGAAAGAATACACACTTGAAGAACTTGCAGAGTATAACGGTAAAAACGGCAAAATTTATATCGCCTATCAGGGCCAGGTCTATGATGTCTCAGACAGTTATCTATGGGAAGACGGCATCCACCAGGAACTTCATGATGCAGGGAAAGACCTTACTGAGGAAATGGACGAGGCGCCCCATGGACCTGAAATATTTAAGGACTATCCCGTGATTGGAACTTTGAAAGAATAAAGTGATTAAGACTGCTACGAACAAGTATATTAAGATAGGAAATAAGTTGTTAAAACCATTTGCACAAAATTATTCCTAACAAACAATGACGGCAAGGGTGCCTGAAAATTTTAAAAACTGTATAAAATGCTTTTTTATTATTTACCAATTTTATTAGGAAAGCCAGTAAAAGTATAATAGATTAGACTACCGGGCTTGAGAAAGCAAAGATAACAGGCCTGAGAGTAATCAGTAACAGTTTTCTCGGATAATTTTCAGGGTTGCATTAAGTATAATTGATATAAATTCATTCATTTCTCCATGTTAATAGGACTAACCGGTACCCCAGGGACTGGAAAAACCTCAGTAAGTAAATTTCTTGAAAGAAAAAGACACTGGAAAGTAATCCATCTTAATGACCTGATCAAAGAGGAGCACCTTTACACCGAAACTGATGAAGAGAGAGATGCAGTCATTGCAGATATGGAACTTGTCAGACAACGCCTTGCAGAGATTTTTAGCGGAAAAGAAAACGAAGTAGTGATTCTTGAGAGCCATCTTGCCCATTATATTGCGGATATCGTGATCATATTGAGGGTACATCCAACTGAACTAAAAATAAGGCTGAAAGCACGTGGCTATTCAGAAGAGAAAATAAGGGAAAATGTAGAGGCTGAAGCTCTTGATGTCATCCTGGTTGAAGCTTTTGAATGGTGTGAAAAAGTTTTTGAAATAAATACGACAGGAATGAATATCGAAGAAACAGGGCAGAATATAGAAAAAATCATAGATCATATTTTAAGCGGCAATGAAGAAGAACTGTCGGAGTATAAACCTGGATCAATTAATTGGATTGATCTGGTTCCTTAACTATTGAGAATTATAAATTAGAAGAAAAGTTGTAAGGGAGATGGGGATTAAATCCCCGGAAGATTAATACTTCCTTTTCCCTTAAGTTACTCAGTTACAATGGTCAGGACAATTTCCTGAAAAGCATTTTTAGCATTTGATTTTAATCGTAACGGTTGCACAATCGGTTTTTCCATCGCTACCTTTTACACAGTATTTGAAACTGTCAGTGCAAGATTTAGTGCAACTTGATGGCTTTGTGTAGCAGAATTTACCGTTACTCTGCATACAAACCTTGCCGCCCTTTGCAGTAGTAAAGCATCCTGTAGAAGTAACTTTAAGGTTGCATCCTTTGTCGTTACTCAGCACGTTATAGCAGCAAGATTTAGATTTACAGTTACATGTAAATGCATCGTCTCTTGCATCTGTTTTGCACTTGTTCTTGCTGCATTCGATGTTAGCTGCAGCTGCTCCTGTCATTGACATGACAAAAAAGACCAACGTGAAAACACATATTGTCTTGAATATACTTCTTTGCATAATATATCCTCCATAGTATACACTCAACCATAAAATTTTCAAAATTATTGGTTTAAAATCCAATTCTCATTGGCAATGAAAATATACTCTTCCGGATTAAAACCCCGATTTATCAGGAAGATATATTTTCATATGATTGAGTGATCTTTCTGCACTATTTTCGCAACAAGCAGTCAAAAATTAAACCACTTGTTCTGAAATTTTATGTACCTTTCATTTTTCTAAAAATCCGGGTACTTATCAATGTGCTTAGTTATAATATCGATTGCAACAATTAACCTTGTATTTCAAATTAAGGTTAACTGTTAGAGCATATTATCACAAAACACAGAGAAGAATAACCCCCGATTTTATGAAAAAATTTTAAGAGTACACTGAATAGGAATAGTACTTTCTTTTATAAAAAATTTTCTCCAATATATACACCAGAGTTAACGTTTCTAGTACTTTTTGAATATTTTTAGAGAAGTTTTGATCCTAAAAATGATAACTAGCGTATTGATTTCAAATTATAGAAATAAACTGGACTTTGAAATCAACGCTGATCAATGACTTCTCAACAAAAGACTACAAGCGGACATAAGATAAAATGGATAGGACTTACGCAGTTGAACTGAGAAATCAATAGCTTTAAACCTTCAACTGCCTAAAACACTAAATCGTTCACAAAGTCAAATGTGCTTGGTTTTGTACTTCAAGTGCGTAAGTCCTAATGGATAAAAAGGAAGCAGAAAGAGGCTCGTTTCTTAATAAGTCATAAAAATGTCATAAAGAATTATTATCGCTGGCGGAAACATTCTTGAGGCGAGTTACTCCGTCTATTTCCTTGATGACTTCGACAACTTGCTTTGGAACGAGATGTTCCCATTTTTCCCCCGCGACCATTCGTCTCCTAATCTCAGTCCCTGAGTATCTCTCTCGGATATAAAGAGGAGATTCTTTTACGCAAAATCCGGCTTCTCTGAAAAGCTGAATAACCAGCGGATTATTTGAGTACACTACTTCAAAATTAGGTGTTCGGGATGCGACGTGATGGACCCAGATAGAATTGTACCTGACGTCTTCAATGGGGAGGACATAGTGTCGGATAGGGAGATTTTCAAGCGCATTGTACAGCATCAAAACTCTTTCCCCTGCCGTAAACGGATCAGTGGATTCGTGACTTTTCTGGGCGCTTCCTATACCTACAACTAGTTCGTCAACTTCTTCCGCAATCTGCTTAATTATGGTATGGTGCCCGAAATGATACGGTTGAAAACGTCCAATATAAAAAGCTCGCGCCATCCCGGATTCCAACCTCCAACCGTACCTTATTATCTTCAATATTATTATTTCAGACCGTCTCATCACGGATTCCGGTCTCAAAACTAAACTCTGTACAGACTTCCTTAAAGTGTTCAGCATTATTTTTGCGCTTCATATCAATAAGCTTTCCTACAAGTTCGAGGCCAGGTTTGGGATCTTCCATGATCTCCATTTCTTCACGAACCATATCGAAGTATTTCTCTCCGATCTCTGTCCTTATAAAGACCGAGTTCCATCCATCCGGAGCACCAACAGAACCTACAGAAATGTCGGCAAAGACCGAAGTGTAGTCACAGCAGTGGTGACAGGGGTTTCGGGCGTATTTGGCTACATCCTTAATAGGCACGGAGTGAACCTCGCCGTCATTTGTATAGACCCAGAATTTACCTTTAGTAAACTCCATCTTCCTGACATCTTCGATCTTGACTTTCATGATCTCTGGGATTATTTTCTCAAGCATTACGTCATGATGGAAACTTTCCATACAGAGTAATCCAATGATAAGCACAATTTTTTCGCTTACATTCTCTCGGATCAGCCGTGCAGAATGAGCCTGACAGGGCACCCCAACAACTGCAATCCGGTCGTATTTTTCGAAGGCTTTCCTGAGAGCTGCAACAACTGGATCGGAGGTGTACTTGGTTCCTCTTGCCTTTTCAACGTCTTCAGCACTGGTCAGTAGAACTACTTCAGTTTCCCATTTTTCGTTTCGAGTAATTCCGACGGCACAGTCGATTTTGCCCTGTTTGAAAAGGGATTTAAGGATTCCGCTGGTCACTCCTCCATCCTGGCTGCCGGCGCTGTCCTTGGACTTTGCGGCAAAAAACTTGCGCACATTTGCAAGCTCATTCTCGATGAAGCCGTCCACTACAGGACAAATTCTGCTGCAGATTAAACAACCTTCACAGACTAGATATCCAGCTCCTTTCTGATACAGGCTCAGATCGTTTGGATCACGAATTTCTGCCGCCTTCTTTACAGTTACAGCCCCTATTGGACATACAGCCTCGCACGCCCCACAGGCTGCGCATACGTCATATTCAATGACTTCTGCAATCTTTGGTGGCAATTAGCTACCTCCAATACCTCGATTTGCTCGCCTTAAGACAAGATATTTTTAAAAATACAATAATGAAAAATTAAAAAATATAATGTAAGATGTAATAAAATTACATCTTTGCAATGATTTCTTTACCTATAAGCTTTATTGCTTTCTCTTTGTCAGGACCTATCGGAGATCCGGCAACAATCTGAGTAACTCCAATTGCCTCAAGGTCTCTGATCCTCTTCATACAGTCCTCAGGAGTTCCGCAAATAGCAAAGGCCTCGATCATCTTAGGGGTGACAAGTCCGCCCATGAGAGCTCCAAAGTCTCCCTTGGCAATTGCTGCACCGATTTGGCTCTTGGCTTCAACTGGAATTCCATGGCGCTCGAGAACAAGGTCAGGAGAGCCTGCTACAATGAAAGCAACCACTACTTTTGCAGCATTGACTGCCTTTACAGGATCCTTGTCGATTGAGAAGCAGGCGTATGCTGTAACATCAACTTCGCTCGGGTCACGGCCGACTTTTTCAGCTCCTTTTTTAATCTGTTCGACAGCAACTTCGAAGTCCTTCGGATGGGAAGCATTAATAAGGACACCGTCTGCGATCTCACCGGCAAGTTCAAGCATCTTGGGACCCTGTGCACCCATGTAAATTGGAACATTTCCAACTTTGAAGGCAAGCTTTGCACCTGCGAACTTAATCATTTCTCCATCCATGGAGACCTTCTGGCCAGAGATAAAACCTCTAATTGCCTGGATTGCTTCTTTGGTGGTTGCAAGAGGCTTTTCCCATGCAATGCCCATGGCATCGAAGGTTGCCTTGTCCCCGGGTCCGAGACCGAGAACTGCCCTGCCGCCTGAGATCTCAGCAATTGAGGCAATACTGGATGCAGTAATTGCGGGATTTCTGGTGTAGGAGTTTGTAACACCGGAACCGATCTTTATACTGTTGGTATTCAGAGCAAGAACGGTAAGAGTGGAATACACGTCACGGTTGTTATAGTGGTCAGTGATCCAGACATAGTCGAATCCCTGCTGTTCTGAGAGCTTTGCGTAATAAGCGATCTTTAATGCGGGATCGCTCGGCACAAATTCGATTCCGAACTTCATCTCAAATTACTCCTGATTACTGTCTATTGGATAAATGGGTCCGTTTTTGTCCCCAAATTATTTCATTTAAATGATAATTAATATCCATTACAATAGATATTAATTATGAACCTAAACTGAATTCACATAACAGTATTTAAGAGTCTATATATAATTAACTGTATTAAACGAATTGTATACAACTAGATCAATAAAGATATCTTGCCCGTTTTTCCTTTATACTTGAATCATTTTCAAGCCTGAACCACTCAAAAAAGATCAATCTTTAAAAATCTTTTCCAGAAACTGAAGTTGACAACTGTAATTTCAAGCTTTACTGGTTTGAATCACCAGGAAAAAAAGAGTTTTTGAGGAAAATAATTTTTTGAATTTAGCAAAAGATTTATATTGAAAAAAATCTATGCAGCTGGATTTTATCCGGTTTCAGTTGGAGATTACCAGCAGAGATAGAGTAACAAATAAAAATTAATACGAGATAAAATATGGAAGATCAACTCAAGTGAACTTGCCAAATAATTCAATTTGATAAATGATTTAATTTGAGTAAGAAAACTGAAGGAAGGCGCTTAGAGAAAATGATTCTTCCTTTGTGCTTATAATTTCAAAAATACAAGCAGCGAAATCGCTACTTGCTTTGCTTGACTATGTTCTCTTTATTCCATGCTGATTCTTGTTAGTAGTTTAGCATATAGATACTACCAGAATCGGACCACACTATAACATTGTCGGATATACTCGGTGTTTGTACAGTGTTTCCACTGGTCAACTGTTTGCTCTTTCCGGTATCTATATCATATACATATAGATCACCTAAATCCATATTTGCAAGATCGTTATGTTTCAAATACACAATCTTGTTGCCACTTATATCAGTTGAACCACCAGTATCGTAACCAGTCATTTCATCACCGCTTGTGACTTCTGTCTGTTGCCCGGTAGCAATATCGTACATGCGGATATTACCCAGTCTGGTGTAGAAATCCGACCATATGACTTTGTCGCCATAAATGTGCGAAAACATGTTATCACCATACTGACTGACATCTAACGTTTGTTTAGTAGTAAGATCGTAGACGTAAATCTGCGGAGTGTCTCCAGCAGAATCAGAGTCATAGGAGATCCTGTTATCATAAATGTCAGGATTATTTCCAGCCGCTATTTTGGTCTGAGTTGATGTAGATATATCACGTATGTAAACAGAGGAATTTGCACTCCATACTATCCTACTGTCGTAAATCGCAGGAATGCTGCTGTTGTCCACGTCCTCAGTAATGTGAGACATAGCTCCGGTTTTTATATCATATACAGTAAGTCTCGGTACTCCACTGCTCTCGTCACGCCACACTAGTTTATTGCCTGAGATAGCCGGATGAGATGCCGAAGAAGATCTAATTGTAGTTTCTTTCTTAGTTGCCAGGTCATAAACATGAATATTACTACTGGCAGTCCATACTATTTTTCCAACATCGATAGCAGGCTCAGACCCATTGCCAATTTTTATAAATTGTTCAGCTGAAGCTATTGTCGATATTGAAATTAAAAATATAAGAACTAATAATATTGAAAATAATTTACCTTTCATTACTTTCCCCCATATACCGTTAATAAAGCCTGATTCTATTCTGACTTTATTACAACAACACAAATTTATATAATTTTAGTTTATTTGTAATAATTAGATCTACTTATTGACTTATAACCTTAGTTATTATAATAATGGAAGCGCTCTCCAACATATAATTATAGAAGTAAAATGTTTTCTAATTTCAATTGCATATCAATGTTCATTGGATTTTGATCAATTTAACACCTTTATCTATTTTTTAGAAAAAGGAGATTAAAGTTACCTGCCAGGTTAAAGAACGAA
>JAMXLQ010000077.1 GCA_024280975.1 Methanosarcina sp. | reverse complement strand
TGCAGCAGGAGCTGGAAATTAGATTCAGGATTTCCAGCTTCCATTTTTTCTGTCTTTATCCTGATTTTACTTCCTTTTTGCTTTGAACAGAAGTTCTTACTATGAAGCAGAATAATTGTAAAACAGGCTGCCAGAAATATGAAATTCCCCCTATTGAAAATATGGGAACTATCTCTTAATCACTCCTGAAAGTAAAGGTTAAATCTAAGCTGAATTCACTTAAAAAGTAAATTGAAAATAACTTCCCAGGCAATTAATGCCTGAATTACTATGCATTTGGGGTCTGAAACGACAGCTTAAAATACTGAATTACGATTGTTGAATAGAATGCTTGAAGCTTTGAGTTCTTTTATTGCCGATTATGGGTACCTGAACCTCTTTGTCCTGAGTTTCCTGGCTTCTACGGTCCTACCCTTTGGATCTGAGGCTCTGGTAGTCGCTCTAATCTACCAGGGTTTTAATCCTTTAGCAGTTGTTATGGTTGCAACCTTTGGCAATTATCTTGGGTCATGCACAACTTACTATCTTGGACTTAAAGGGCGGCCTGTGTTGGATAAATACCTGTCTCCTTCCCGTGAAAAGCTTGAAAAAAGTGAAAGGCTTTTTAAAAAATATGGCATTTATACCCTTCTTTTCACCTGGGTACCTGGGATAGGAGATGCAATTACTATGGTTGCCGGGCTTACGCAGCTTCCTTTCCGACAATTTTCTGTCCTGGTTTTTCTTGGGAAGTTTGGGCGGTACTTTGCACTTGCGTACCTGACAGCCTTTTTTAGCAATTAATTTCAGTTCTCGATATAGGTTTATGTATTTTCCTTTCCTTAAATTCGTTCATTTTCAACCTACACAAAACAGCGAAGAGCCAAAATTATTTTGGATCAAAAAAGTCAAATCATTCAGATTCTCATTGGAGAGACTCCTTATAGGCTACTGTGGATATTTGGAGGTTTGCTCGAGAGTACCTACCCTCGAGCGACATTTGATAAGGTTTTGCATGGTTTTTTTGAATTTTACCCGTTATATGTTTTTGGAGGTTTGCCCGAAAGTACCTACCCTCGAGCGACATTTGTTAGATCTTTGAGCACTGGATTGTGTTATTTTAGTTTTATCTTTAAGGCCGCTGATTTTACTCTTCGCCTATTGCACTGGTATACCTAGGAAATAGGATTTCGTGATTTTACTGATAAGATTTCCCATCTTCACTGATATTAGTTTTCTATATGACATCAGGCACTCTTGCTATTGGTTTTGTTTTAATTGTCTAATTCCTCCCAATTCCGGCTCTGTAGAAATCCTTAATTTGATGTAAATAATTTCCATAACTTTTTTATTTATATTGTACACTATCAAAACGTTGCTGTCTAATTCTGCAGCTGTGATCCTTGAGGTTTAGAATTCCATGATTATCTTCAAAATTTTGAGCTTGAGAGTATCAGGTCCTCATAGGCCTTTCAACATCATACTTAACTTGTCAATCAACATAATGGAATTGTTTAAATAATTACTATAATAATTTGTAGCTGCTATAATTTGTAGCTGCTATAATTCGCTGTTGGATTACTTCGTTGGTTTGTCTACTCATTTCACAACATATCTTTACGGATCTAAAAAATGAAGATATTTTCCGCTATCATTTTATTTATGTTACTGTCACCTGGAATAGCTGGAGCAGCAAACCAAAATGATATTAACCAAGAGCTTCAGCAGGGAGGTAGAATTCACCTTCCTGCTGGGACTTATATTTTGACAGACTCAATAATTCTTCAATCCAACACCATTCTAGAAGGTGAACCTGGAACCGTAATCACAATTCCAGATCACGCTGGATGGCCTGCATGGAAACCATTAATCTCAGGAAATCGTGTTCAAAATGTCACAATTCGAAATTTAGAAATTAATGCAAATAGTAATGGAAATTCAGAAACTTCTCATGGTACAGGTTTTTATAACTGCATCCATGTGGTAGATTGCGATAATATACAGGTTTATAACTGCACTTTTCACGATAGTCTGGGAGATGGCCTGAGAACTAAAAGAAGTAAAAGCATTAAATTTTATAATAATCTTGTTTACAGACTCGGACATGAAGGCTTCTTTGGCATTGAGAGTCAGTATATTGAATGTTTCAATAATCGAATAACTACAAGAACAAACAGTGGCCTCAGGATCTGGAACTCTGCAAATGTCAGATTCCATGACAATGTTATAGATGCGCAATTGGATGCTCGTGGGGGTAATTCTGGCATCCAGATTGAAGATTCCAAAGGCACTGTAGATAACGTGGAGATCTATAATAATGTCCTTAATAGAACATGGGGAAAAGGCATTTGGTTAACTGCCTATGATGCCGGAGTTTCAAACATTCAGAAAGTTCTGATTCATCACAATTTGTTCTATGAAACAGGACAGAGTTATAATATTCCATCTACAGGAGGAATAGTTAATGATGGATTCAGGGGCACTCAAATTTATAACAATATTTTTGATGGGGTGAGAAATAATGCCTTTAGAAATCAAGCTGGAGGGCAAGGTACAATAATAAAACATAATGTTTTTACAAATATAATTCAACATACTGCAATTTCTCAGATGGGAACAGGGTATGCTATTGCTGATCTTGTAGGAGCAAACCTTTCTGTAACTAACAATTGTTTTTACAATAATGAAAACGGGGACGCATATCAAACAAGTATTTCTAATGCCGATTTTAGAGATCCTAAAACTCATCAGACTTCTTCAGGTTGGACCTGGACAGGCTCAACATGGACATGTAAGTTTGTAAAACCAATGGAACTAGGCTCTATTCCACTTACTACAACTATTAGGTTACGAGTAATGGCAATAATATACAGTATATTGTATTGTAAATTCTTTTTAAACTGAACGAATTAAAGTATGTGATATTACAAAATTTTTTGCACCGCAACCCTTTTAACTTTAGATATATTTTATCATAGTTGACAACATTAGAAGTACAATGAATTTGTTTAATTAGTTAAATATCTCATACAAGGCCAATCAATGATAGGTTTAAGTGAAATTCTAGCGATCTTTATAGTACTCGGATTTTGGATTCCCATAATTGTACTAGCTTGCCTGGGAATTAAATACATTATTAATCAGAAAAAGGCATGCGGATATGAAGAAAAGTCTGCATTGGATATAGCAAAAGAAAGATATGCTAAAGGTGAAATTACAAAAGAGGAATTTGAAGAAATGAAAAAGACTCTGATTTCGAAATAGTAACCTTAAAAGTCTTTTTTGGAGTTTCTGGTGAATAATGGGACTTACGTGGTTGAATGAGAAGTTAATAAGCTTTGAACTCCATACTGTTTAAAAAGTGAAATTTTTAACACCATGTTATTTTCTTTGATTTCATACTTTAAGTGCGAAAGTCATATTTTATACATCCAAACATAAAACTTTATATATCCAAACATAAACTTTTCTCGCAGTTTTAGTATTTTTTATATAGATTATAGCATTTTTTTGATATTTTGTTGTTATAATATTCCTTGAAAGCAGCTACAAAGGCTCCGACAAATGCAGTATCTTTTCCCCTAAAACTACTCGATAGACAGTCTCATCTCTGTGTTTCTAATATTTTTGCGTTTGATGAAAAGCGATTGTTAGATGAATGTTACTTTACGTATGATCTTATTGCAATTGAGAATATTTCTTGGGAAGGAATGTATCCTTTTTCTTTATGTTCAAATATTTTATCATATTTTTCTGCATCAATTTCATTAATTTCTAATACTGGACTATATTTATACTTCCAATTATGCCCTTTAACAGCTCCTTCTTCTAATTCTAAAGCAAGCATGCCGTAAGGGTATTCACCATTCATATCACTGATATTGAAATCTCTGCTGCTTTTGAAACCGTGCCTGCAATAGTTATGAGGGTCACCGAATATAACAATTACATTTATTCCGTCGTTTTTAGCGATATCAATTGTGTGGCGAATTAATGCACTGCCTACGCCTTTCCGCTGATATTTTGGTAATACACTTATGGGACCAAAACTCGCAATTTCTATCTTAATTCCATCTTCCGAATACAACCAGGCTTTGGTGTACATAATGTTACCAATTATCTCACCATTATATTCTGCAACAAAATCAAGTTTCTTAATGAAATCAGGATGATCTCTCATAATATGTACTAAATAATGTTCGTTACAGCCAGGTACATAGAGATTCCAAAATGCTTCTCTCGTTAAGTTTTCTACTTGATTAAAGTCCTCTACTTTTTCATTGCGAATTGTAACATCCATGATTAATTCCTTTTTATTGTTTTATTCGGTATAAACATCTGATTAATATTAATTACAGCAATTCAATGATTTTAAATATTGGTATATTGGGCTGTATATCTTTTAAATGCAGTATTTTTTGCTTGAAATTACTGTATTTTTCCTTTTATCTCAATAAATTGTCCTCAATTACAACTTCATTCAAGCAAAAATCATGTGGTTTTACGAAAATAACTGTATACTACGTAATATCTATCCCAACTCCTAGGACTGCACAGTATCCTTTAATAGATAAATTATAAAAAGTGACTGAGAACAAGTCTCAGTCAACAAAAAGTAAAATTAGTTATCAGTTCAATGTGCAGAATCCTATCCAAAAAAACACTGCCATAACTACTATAAATATTCTAAATATTAATTCATCTGGCAGTTCTACTTTTATCATCATATTTGTCTCCATATCATGACAATTTTCGTAAACGATACAGAGAAACGCCAGACTATTCAGTATAAACAGTTGTAATAAGCTTATTACAACAGGCTTATATATGATTAAATCACGTGTAATTATAGAGTATAATACACAGATTAAATCACAGTCTGTGCGTTTTTCTTTTCTATGTCGAAAGTCTTCAGTTGTAAGGATGGCAGTCCTTTGTAACTAAAGACTTTTATTAATATTTCTTACATTGTGATCACCAACTTGTCTATATCTGTGCCACTATTAGATTTAATATGCAATTTTACTAATCTTGGTACAGATTATCTAATAGATGGTACTCTCACTTAATAATGGTTTTTCAGCTCAGGTCTGAATACAATAACACTTTGTTTTGTATTCAAAGACATCTCTTTGTTACCAGGTCTGATAACAGGATAAGGGCTTTTGCCATACTTTATGTCCTCTGATTTTATCTAGTTCTTCATCTGATTTTTAGTTACCGTTTCTTGCGTGAGGCTTGTTTCCTTCTTACATCTTATGTTTAATTCCATTGTCTGCGGAGTGAGCGCGCAGGTACAGAGCGCGTTATAGCAATAAAACAAAGCCCCACATGGGTTACCATTCCTCAGCTAACCCTTATAGTCCTTACAAATATATATTTTCAAATATCAGTCAGCAATATTGGAACAGGATACAGCTTCTTAAAAGTGCCCCCACGATGTCTTTTTTCATTCTACGGAATGAAAATGATCTTTATTTTCAGGTAAATATTCTAAATGCCATCTACTTAATAATGGTTTTTCAGCCCAGGCCTGGATACAACACCTTCATCTGAATACAATAGTCATTCTTCTCATATTGCTTTTTCATACCTTGCAAGTTGACTACATCGAAACAAAAGAAACACAAGGTGGGGGTTTAAACTCTCCAACACCCAAGGTTTTACTTCTCTCCCATAAGGTTTCAAAAAGGGTAAAGATTACAAAAACTTTACATCAAAAATTCTTTGAATAACCAACTTAATGCTAGGGAAAAGCCCATACAGGAGAATTAATATGGACTGGAGAGTTTAATAGCCTACTTTCATGGGCTTGCAATCCACTAATCGCTTCAATATCATTCTACAATTCTATCTTTGCAAGCCCCTCTCGATATCTATATTTTCATTTAATGATGAGATCACTTTGTACATAATGTGTTCTAATCTAACTATTTTATGAAATTATGTAGGTCTTTATATCACAACTGTCCTTCTTTTTTGCTTCTTTTCTTACTATACTTTTCTAAACTCATTTATTCTGCATCATATAGGAATACAGAATATATGACCGATTACAGCCCGATTAAATATCTAAAACGTAGGAAAATAAGCCCAAAAACTAAGCGTTTCTGAACTAGAGATTGGAGGGGCTTCTTATAATCAAATACAAGGGTTTAGAATAAGCCGTCCTTTACTCTCAAGTTAAGCCAGGATTTACTCCGGGTTTTTTGAAATCTTTTCCATTAAGTGCTTTCCTGCATACGTCAACGCAATTAAGTATATACCAAAGAATCGGTCGGATTCTGGGAAAAATATATGTGGAATTGATATCATGAGAACAAAGAGTCCGAATATAAACCATATAACTGCGTTCACTATCCCTTTTGATGGATCAGTGGAATAAACGCGTTTTATTTTATAATATGTCCACATTCCTAGAAGAATAGACACCATAAAGCAAAATGCAGCTAGAAAAAGTATTGCTTTTATTGATGAACCGTCGTTAATTAATGCACCGTTTTCGTATTGGTTAAAATTGATTGCTTTGATCGTGTATACTACGAGCCATAGTAGTAAGGCAGATAACCCGATAATTTGGATTATTCTATCTTTTATAGAAAATGAAGATGGTTCGATTTTATTATAAGTCTGAAGACTTTCAGTACCCAATCAATCACCTTTCTCAACACTTAGCGATTAACCTTAGGCACGTCTTCCTAAATTTATCTTTCTATTTTCAAACAAATTTTTACTGAAGCTTTTCTCGATCATTTCATAGACAATAGGAATTAAGAGTTTTTACCGATTAATAGAAGGTTAAATGTTTAAAACGTAGGAAAATAAGCCCAAAAGCGAAGCGTTTCTGAACTGGGGCTATCTTCGTGCTCTCTGAACAAAACGGCACTGCCTTATATTCGTAGGTAGGATGGTTAATCGGTGTGCTAAATGAATTGTAAACATTTGAATCCGATTAACCCGTGTAGTCCTAGGATTCCTGATATGCCGCGTGATGAGCCGGTTCGTTATTTTTGCAGTTGCTCTAGTCCTTTGCGTGGTCTCGGTGATTCTCATGTGTCAAAGTACTGCTTCAAAGGTTTGAATGCTTACGAAAATTGCCCTGTATACAAAGAGGCTGAGAATTCACATGATTGATTTGGGCTTGCATGCTCCTGGCCTGCTTCAGGGCTGCCTGCCGCCTTGGTGAGAGTATATAGACCAGACTCTCACCTGCTCTTTCGACCCGCTTATTGTCAGCTTATCGATACGTGGCTAAATTGCCTTAGAGGATGTCTTAAAATTAAACTTAATCATACAATTGGGAAAGGATTCATGCAATTGAACAGAAAACTGTAGCATTTAATTAAGGTATTCGTCGGCAGTCATGATAGTTGCAAACATCCCGTCCAATGCCGCCATGAATGATGCATGAACAGTTTGCGCAGGCAAAATTTCTTCTCCGAACTTAAGATTGCGGGTAGCACAGGCATCAGCTATCAAGGTACATTTAAATCCAAGTTCTTTTGCAGCCCTGACAGTTGTATCTATACACATATGGCTCATTGCTCCGCAGATTATAAGGTCAGTTACTTCCGATTCATTAAGAACTGATAGGAGTTCGGTCTGTAAAAAACTGTTAGGGAAATGTTTCTCAATGACAGTTTCGTCTGGAAGAGGACTCACGCTCGAATGAATATCCGTTCCCTGAGTTCCGGGTACAAAGAATGTGGCGTCTGATCTTGTAGATATATGCTTGATAAAGAAAACAGGTTTACCAGCGGTATGGAATGCTTTAAGGAGTTCTCTTGCTTTTTTTGCTGCTTCTTCCATGCTGACAAGTTCCATTTTGCCGCCAGGAAAATAGTCGTTTTGGATATCAATAAGAAGAAGGGCTTCTTTCATACAGCTAGTGAGTTTCCAATATTAATATCCCTGGCGGTTTATTCAGACTAAGGGCGTGCCTTAAAATTCAAATCAATTCTACAATTGGTAATTGGAAACGCTTAGTTTAGAATAAGATCATAAATTTTTCTGAAAATTGGGTACATATGACTTTATATTATCTAAATTTCTGATGGACTCCACCTAATTCTTTATTTCAAATCATGAATTATATCCCGTTTATGCGATTAATTTTAATTTTAAGACATGCTCTAAGAGCATGTCTTAAACAGGACTTACGCGGTTGAACTAAATCAATAGCATCAAACGTTTAACTGTTGAAAACGTAATTTTAAGTTACAGCAGTTAGCGTACTTGATTTTGTACTTCATGTGTGTTAATCTGTACTCAACAGAGCTTGGTTGCATAAATCGAAAGATGTAGAGATATTTTTCAAGTCTATGTAAGTATTAATTCAAGTTATCTTGTTCTGCTCTAAATTTCCATCACTTTGAAAACATTCTTACAGTAAAATTAATTTTGTAAGCTCTCACGTATCTGCTTCTATCTGCTTCTCCTTCACCGTAACCTTTATGTACGGAGTAACGCAATTTAACTTGTCTTAATCTCAATAACGTTTACTTGAGTAGCTTGTTATGTTTACTTGATATCCTAATGGTGATCCAGTGCATATAATGGAAGGGTTTTTACCAGCTATTTGGTGTATAGTGTGGTTTGCAATATCAATACCAGTTATTGCATTCGGTATTTACAAACTGAATAAGTTAGTGAAAGAAAAACGTGAAATTTTACCTTTGCTTGCCGTCGCAGGTGCATTTATTTTCGTACTTTCTTCACTTAAATTGCCTTCGGTTACCGGGAGCTGTTCTCACCCTACAGGAACCGGCATAGGTGCAATCATGTTTGGACCTGCTATTACTGCAGTTCTCTCGACAATTGTACTTATTTATCAAGCTCTCTTCCTTGCACATGGTGGCCTGACCACCCTTGGAGCAAATGTCTTCTCTATGGGTATCGTGGGTCCGGTAGTGTCGTATCTGATCTATAAAGCTGGAATGAAGGCCAAACTTAATTTCTATTTTGTTGTCTTTTTAGCTGCAACTCTCGGAGATTGGGCTACTTACATTGTAACTTC
>JAMXLQ010000076.1 GCA_024280975.1 Methanosarcina sp. | reverse complement strand
TTTTCGGGCAGATAATCCTGATTTTTCTGGCATATTTATGACAATTTTTTGAGGAGTATTTCAAAGAGTGCTTTGTGATTTAAAGGATCCTCAAAGAAGAGCCTGTTATTTACAGTTTTTCAAGACTAACAGTTTTTTGGAGAGTATTTTGTCAAAGAGTTTCACGAAAACTTAAAAGAGCCCCTGGGGACTCTTATTTTCCAACTTCTACCTCAACCTGCGCATTCTTGAGCTTTCTCATTTCCCTTATGCGTCTAGCAATGATTTCGCCCAGATAAAGCACAAGCGCAGCGAGGAGCACATACACTTTCAGGCTTACCTGCTCGTCAGACTGTTTCACCGAATTCTGCTTGGCATCTTTCAGGAGAAGGGCTCTTGCATCCTTCTCAGTATAAATTTTCCCGCCAGTTGCAAGAATAAGAGGCTCTATGTCTTTATTGAGCCCGACATCCCGGTACTCAAGCTGGTAATTTACTGCAAGCGGATAACCGGAAATGTCGTGAATTCCAATACTGTCCGGATTCACAGTTGCCTCATAGGTGTTTCTTCCGGTTAGAGCTAGGTCCAGAGCGCTTCCATCCAGTTTCAACTGAGGAATACCCTCATCGTACGTTGTAAGTGTTAGGTTGGAAGGAGTACCAAGCCATGTATCCGGGCTATCTAGAACAACTCCTTCTTTAGCTCTCGGATTCCCTATTGCCCAATTGGCCATGCTCGAAATTAGTTTGGCATTAGATCCGTTATAAACATTAGTCGCCCAGCGAGAACCTTCCCCTTGCCCATTATCTGTGGTAAAAGCTGCAACTCTTCCTAGCCCGAAGCGCCAGGTAGTTAGTACAGGTTTTCCATTTGAAGCTGTTATAACTAATCGTTCAGCCCCGGCTTTTGGAGTCACATCATTATATCCTGTGATATTGGAAGTAAGGTTCACATTTTTCGTAATGAAGCTGTCTGATGAATAAGCATAGAGAGAATATTCAGGTGTTACATTCTCTTCATTCTTTTTTTCTTCTTTGTTTACTTCTTCCCGAGACTTATCGGTTGGCTCAAAGCCTATATTTGCTCTTTCTCCCATATTAACGCGCATATAATTGTTTTCAAGTCCCAGATCCTGCATTAAAGTCTCAGCATAATATTTTCTAGTTTGTTTATCAATCTGAGACTGGGAAGAGGTAGCAGGTGAAAGGATATGGACAAAATAAAGATTCACTCCCATTTTTTTCAGCTCTTTTGCAACCTCAAGACTCGGATTATAGGATCTTTCAATTCCTCCATCAGAGATGATAATAGCATCACGTTCACCTGTTTCTCCTGCAAGCATTGTTTTTGCGGATGTGAGACCATCATTAAGAGAAGTCTTGGTCTGCTCATCAGGGATTAGTTCTTTGATTCTATTTTCCAGCATGGCCCGGTTTTGGGAAAGCCCCAGAAACACAAGACCTCCTGAAACATCATATCCCTTACTTCCAAATGCTATAACGCCTGCATTTGCATCCCTGACATTTTTGTTCTCAAGAATGTATATAGCGTTTCCAAGAATGTCATCTAGGGTTTTTTTGTCTCCCTGCTGCGTACTTGGTGAGATGTCAAGGATTAGGACGATATCCCTTCCACCCTTATAATCGGAAGGCTTTGAAAGTACAGGCAGGATTTTTTCAAACGAAGAATTAAGATAATTGCCGTAATTATATGCTCTTTCTCCTCCTACAACTACCAAACCCCCTCCATTATTAACATACTTATTAATTTCCTTTACTTGGGTCTCAGAGAGATTATTAACAAACTGGTTATCAAGCACCAGAGCTTTGCTGCTATTCAGAGCATTTGCTCCAGGATAAGTATTAAAAACAGAAGTGTTGTAAAGGCTATTAAGAATCTGAGCAAGGGGAGAATTTGGCTCATTGGTAACAAGGGTGAGCTTTGGTTTGGGAATTACATAAAGGGATTTTTGATATACGTTATTAATACTATTCAGATCTTCTCCGGAAGGAGTGATCTTTGCACTTATATTGTGGGCTCCAAGAGTGTTAAAGGTCTGCGTAATTGGAATGGTATTATTCCGGGTGTTTTGAGAGTAAGGCCCGCTTTGAGAAAGCTTCCCATCCACATACACTTCAAGGGAATAGCTGACATTTTGCTCAGAAGCTTGACGGACGACTATATCAAACTCATTCTGATTATCCACGACTACACTTTTATCTCCAAGGATTTCGACACTGAGGTCATTTGTCTTGAGCTCAGGCTCGACAAGGTAAACTGAAGTATTGGTTTCTTTTGCAAAACCTAAAGCATCGGTAAGACTCTTCCCAGAGTTGTTGTTTCCATCAGTAATAAGAACAATCTGATTTCCGGTGCCAGAATACTGAGTTACAGCATCCCCAAGGTTCGTTTTATCGCCTGTAAGCTGGACTAAGGTAGTAGGGGTATTAGCTGCAAGGGCTTTATACAGATCAGTACCTGTTTCATTAGGAAAAAGCCCCATACTTGCGGTCTTATCCTGAATTAGTACAAGTGAAGGATTGTCTTCATTAACAGTTCGTGTAACCGTCATAAATGGAGCAGCCAGAGCGAGTATAAGGAGGAAAGCTACAAGCATTCTCCATTCCACAATCTTCGTTTTTGTTTTCCGCAGGAGATAGAACCCGGCAATCATTACAGGAATAATGAGTAAAAGCATTTCCGGGTGTTCAAGGGCTATATTCATAGTTCACCCCGCCGGCGCACAATAAAAATTTCAGCTAGCATGAGCAGAAACAGAACTCCTATCAGGTAATCGGTAATGTCAGTTTTGGCAGTATAGGTATCAGCCCTCACAAGTTTGGGCTTATCTTCCGAAACAGCTCGCTGAATAACATCAGATGCATCAACTGTTGTGTTCGATTCCTTGTCGTTATAAAGATTAACTGCAATCTTCTTCCCTGAAATCTCGTAAACTCCAGCCTCATCAAAGAGAATATGATTTGAAGTGAAAGTTTTTGATGGGGTCTTGATTTCTTCAGTTTTCGAAAGGGAGGTCAAAGTACCTGTATTAAGGTTATATTCGGAAATATCACCTGTCCCTCCGAGCCACTCAACAAGTTTTATCCAGAACACAGGATACTCAGGCAAGTTATGGAAATTGTTCCAGGCATTGTCCCCGAGTTCATCATTCAGTCCCAAATAGAAAACAGTCCCTTTACCTACCTGCCAGTAACTCAGTATAGGAACTCCGTTTTCGAGAGCTGCCAGAGTTGTCGAGCCTGTTCTTTCAGTTGCGTTCAGGTATGTGTGGACTGATATCACTGATTCCTTATCATTTCTAATGTCTTCTGTAATTCTGCTCTGCTTGACTTCCTGAACTCCAAGATCGGTTCCGTTTGTTTCGTTCTCAATTCCGGTCGGCTTTACAGGCAGGATCTTGATTAGACCAACCTCAGTTTTCTCGGGAGCTAAGGCACCGCTTGCAATGAAAACTGCGTTGCCTCCGTTTCTTACATAATTTTCAATTCTTTCGACCGAATCATTAGCAATTGGAGTTTCTTTCTCGGCAAGTACCACAAGCGTGTAACCATCAAGGGAAGAAGGTACGGATTTTGAAACAGTGAGATTACTATTCGGGAGCAGGGAAAGTGCAGTTTTAGAAGGCAGTTTCCCATCATCAGTGACATAGAGTATACGCTGCTCTGAGGTATCTGGGATCGAAATGTAAGCTTTATTGTCAACAGCTAAGCTATCTTTCACATTAAGCTGAACCGTTGTAATTCCTGGCCCAAGGTTTCCAAGCGTGAACTGGTTTGTCCCACCTGCAGGGACATCAAGGGAGAACGAAGTTGAGTTTCCTGAAGTTCCTCTTCCTGTCTCGATTTCAACTTTTTCATCTTGATTTTTGTAGTTCTTTATTACACCTGTGTAGCTGTATTTTCCGTTATTGGCTTCGATCCATCCATTAATGATTCCAATATTGTCCGCAGGCTTTCCGACTTTTACGAAATTAACTGAAATCCCGTAAGATTCAGCCAGGTTTTTGGAACTAACAGGATCGTCTCCTTTCGAATTAGTGAAATCCGAAATAACTATGATTCTTCCTCCTCCTTCTTGAGATAGAAGACGCATACCTGTGGTAATGGCTGCAGATAGGTCAGCAGTGCCAGCTCCTGGCTTAACCTTACTGAGAATATCTTTTGCATCGGAAGCGCCTCCTCCTTCAAGAGCAAGAAGAGGCGTATCTGAAGCTAGAATTATGCTGTTTTTCTTGCTCACATACTCGTCAGCAATCTTAACAGCGTCAACAAAGCGAGAGTCAACCTGCATACTTGCAGAGGTATCAAGGACCAGTACTGTATGCTCTTCACTCAATGGTTCCTGTGAAGTATAGTAATAACCTGCTGCTCCAATGGAAAGAAGAATCAGCATCAGAAGCTGGATTAGGAAAAGAGGGTCCTGTACTATTTTAGTTAGCGAAGCATAGACCCGTTTTCTTTCCCTCTCAAGTTTAAGAACAAACATTAGCGAAGGAATTGAAAGTACAGCCGGCTTCGGGCGAAGCATGTAGATGATAATAAGCGGGATTACACTCAGGAGAGCGGCAAGAGCAAGAGGGTTTTCAAAAGGCATTTTTAACGTCTCCTTCTCCTGATTGTATGGTAGAATGCGTCAAAGATAGGAGTATCAGTTGTAAAAGTATAGAATTCAGCTCCTGCCTTCATGCAGGCCTTTTTAATCCTTGCACTATGATCATCGAGCTTTTTAAGATAGCGTTCTTTGAACTTCTCACTAACATAAGTCCTGATTTCCTCTCCGGTTTCAAGGTCTACAAGCTTGCTGTTACCCTGGATAGGGAGCACTTTTTCCGTGGGATCGAGCACCTGGATCAAAATAAGGTCATGGTCAGATAGCCTGGAAACTGCAGTCTCTATTGCCTCAGGCTCCTGAAGGAAGTCCGATATAAGGATTACAAGGGATCTGGACTTGATTTCCCTACTGTATTTTGTGACAGTTTCCCCGATAGAAGTTCCTCCCGACAGTTCGAGCTCTGTCAGCCTGTCGATTGCCCGCAAAAGATTTTTTCGCCCACGACTGGGTTTGTTTATATCGATTTCCTGTGCGAAGGTTGAGATTGCAAATCTATCGTTATATTTTGTTACCATGTAGGCGTAGCCCGCAGCAAGCATAGCAGCATATTCGAACTTCGAAGTCCTTTTTTCAGGGTAATCCATACTTTTGCTGGCGTCCAGAAGAATGTGGGTCGTAAGGGTTTTTTCTTCCTCAAACTGCCGCACATAAAGTTTTTCAGTCCTCGCATAAGCTTTCCAGTCGATATCCTTCAGGCTGTCATTGAAGTCGTAATCCCTAAACCCGATAGTATCAATACCTCGTCCACTCCGGGTGGATGGACGGTTTCCGGCGTAAACTGTCGAGACCCTTTTCCTGACAGAGAACGTAAAGCGGTCAAGCTGCCTGAAAAAATCCGTTTCGATGTTTTGTTTTATGCGAGTCATTCTGGATCGTCAATAAAAAATCCGGTTAGTCCGGATTCGGGAAAAACCTTCAGGGTTATTAAACTTATCCTATATTTCCTTCTGTGGTTTGGCAGTCACAAGATCAGGTTTTACTTTACTTTCTTGATAATATCCTCAATAGCCTGGTCAGGAGTCATTCCGCTTCTTTCGGCTTCGAAGGTAAGGATAAGCCTGTGGCGGAGAACGGGATATGCCATGTAGTCAATATCCTCTTTGCTTACGAAGTTCCTGCCTTCTATAAGGGCCCTGGCTTTTGCGGCAAGGATGAGACCGATGGATGCCCGCGGAGAAGCCCCGTACTCGATATGTTCTTTGTCTTTTCTTGTCATGCCCACGATAGAAAGAACGCGCTGTTTGAGTTCCTCAGAGATCGGAACCTGCCTGGTGAGTTTCTGCAAATCGAGAAGTGTGGATTTATCAATACCTCTGGAAATCTTCGGGATTTCGGATTTCGTATACCTGTTTATTATTTCCATTTCTTCTTCATGGGAAGGATAGTCTACAAGAATCTTTAAGAGAAAACGATCAAGCTGGGCTTCAGGCAAGGGGTATGTGCCTTCCATCTCTATAGGGTTCTGGGTAGCAAGAATGAAAAATGGCCTGTCCAGCAGGAAGGTATCATTTCCAACGGTTACCTGTTTTTCCTGCATAGCTTCCAGCAGGGCTGATTGGGTCTTGGGGGATGCCCTGTTAATCTCATCCGCAAGAACGACATTTGCAAAAACCGGCCCCGGCTGGAACCTGAATTCTTTTTTGTTGTCCTTCTCTTCGATAACATTTGTCCCTGTAATGTCAGAAGGCATAAGGTCAGGAGTACACTGAATTCTGCTGAATTTCAGGTTCATCGCATTTGACACTGTGGAGATCATAAGTGTTTTTCCAAGCCCTGGATTACTCTCTACAAGGGCATGTCCTTCACAAAGTATTGCGATCACGATTTGCTCCAC
>JAMXLQ010000075.1 GCA_024280975.1 Methanosarcina sp. | reverse complement strand
TCTGGTTTATGGGTACTCCGAACTCGAATATAACAATCACTTTGCCTGTAGGTTTTGATGTAGAAAGGACAGAAGGACTGGATAATAAGAGTCAGGAATTCGGGGGTAATCATATAGTACTTAAAGGTAGTTTTAGCCCAAAAGAAAATATAACTCTCTGGATTTCGGAAAACCAAAGCTTTAAAGTCGAATTGCAGAAAAAAGAAGAAAAAATTGAGCAGAATGCAGAAAACAAAAGCAAAGAAACGGAAAATAAGACTATAGTTGCTGGAGAGATCGTAGAAACTCGGAATTTTTTAGGGCATTTTAAATATATTTTTAGAGGAATTTCCCCATGTTTTTCTCTAAGTCCAAAAAGTTAATCTGACTTGAAGCTTATTCTGAAAAATATGCTTATTGAACAGATTCAACTTGAAAATGGGTGTGCTCTTGGCCTCTGCTTTGAGATGCAAAAGTACCCTCTTCTGGTTATAAGGGCAGAGAAAGGCTTCCTGATGTGCGGATACCTCAATGTAAATGCTGCAGAGTCACTTGGAGACACGGCAGCAAAGGTAAAAGGCGTACAGAGTTTTGAAGATATGCTTAAAGCTCAGATAGTTGAAGTTACCCAGCAAGCCAGGGAACTCGGAATCGAACCTGGAATGACTGGCAGGGAAGCTCTGGAAAAGATGTTTTAAGGAAAAAGAGACTGCCTTTAATTGATACATAATAAGGTAAAGTTTCAAAGTTTAAGGATTCGTTTTTCATATCTAATCTTTGAATGTAGACATTTTTGCTTCTGTATTAAACTTTCTTAGATATTGTATGCGCAACATAGTATAAGTTAATTTGAGCAAGTCTATATTCTCTCTATTTGCTTTCTTATAAACTGTATTATAAGTTTCTACTTCACAAATACGAGCCAAACTATCTGACAACGTATAACTGACAAACGAGTCAATATATTTATCATCCAGGCTTGAATTTTTTAACAATTGAATAATGCGTTCCAAATTAAAAAAAGGACTCTCACAAGTTAAATCACTCAACGAAAATATTATACTATGTTTATCATAATCCTCCCAATAGTCATCCGAGTTCTCATCTAATTCCTCATTTAGCTTATCTATTTTCTTAAAATTTTCAATAACTTTACTTAACATTAGCATAGCAGGAGGAATACATTCTGGTGGAGATACTTTAAGGATGCTTATTTCTAATAAATTGTATTGAGTGTATTCATGCTTTAAAATCGACAATCCTGTATTAAGCAATAACTCTGTTTCACGTTGATGCGAGTCATCTTTTGTTCTAGCAAAAAAGCTAGTTCCAAAATCTATTATCTTTACGTTATCTCCAGATGTAATTAATATGTTTTCTTCATGTAGATCGCCATGATAAATTCCCTTTTCGTGTACTTCTTTCATTTCATTATATATTTTTTCTAACACAAAACAACGTGATATAAAATCTTGTTCATTTTCTAACCATTTTTTCAAAGACTCTCCTTGAACAAACTCATAAACAGCATAAAAATAACTTTCTTCTATTACATTAGCGAAATATATTTTTACAATTTTATCGCTATCCAATTGGGCAATTTTTCGAATCTCATTATAAAACTTATCTGGATCGGGCTTTGTCTTTTCTTTATATGGTAACCAAAATTTGATTGCAACTGTTCTATTTAACTTAGAGTCTTCGCCTTTTAAAACAATGCCATTAGCTCCATGTCCAATTTCACTGTTAAGTTTATATCCCGAGTTTGAAAAGTTGATTTTCTTATCACAGATAAATAGCTCTTTTGTATCGGGATCAAAATGGTATTTAGACATTGATAATCATCTATTTGTTAGCATATAACGACAATAATTAGTACAATATTTTTTGCTAATTGAATTATTTATTTAATACTTGTTTTACTTTTAAATATTATATGTAACAAACTACGGTGAACTAAAAATTTAATTTTTATCAATCGTTTTATATAAAATATATATTTTTAGGTAGAATGCATTTTGAAAAATAGTCATCTACTTATTTTATCTAACATTTATGATTTTTAGTTCTTAGTTTCCTTTTATATACAGACTGCTCTAAATTTTAAACTTCATTTTCACTTTTGAATATTTCACAAAATAATAACTGCAACCAAACCTATCAGTTACTTTTAATAACTACTTTCACCTTTCACGCAGGGATTTTATATTTATTTTCGCACTGTATGTACGAACGTTATTTTAAATTATATTTATCAACCTATTCCGGATCACCAATGTTATACGCTTTTGAACTCTCTGGAGAACATGAAGTACTGCCCGCTGCCGAAGTCTTTGCCTGTCTCAAAATCGAGGGACTTGATTTCCGGCCTTTCATTGTTGTTGACCAGTGCCTGGTTGTGGAGATAACTGGTAAAGAAGAAGATATAGAAAATATCCTTACAGGTCCGATAACTGATAGGCTGGCAATGACCCACCATATCCTGAAAGTTATAGGAATTTCCGAAAATACTCCGGATGCAATCCTGAAACTTGCAGAAGACTTTGATTCATCAGGCTACATTAGGGAAGGACAAAGTTTTGTGGTCAGAGCAAAGCGCATCAAACACCATGTGGATTTTCCGGGCGAATTCCTTGAACAGAAAATAGGAGGATGCATTTACAGAAAAGGTTTCAGGGCAAACCTGAAAAATGCTGATGTGGAATTTAGGGTTATCCTGAGTGAAAAAGCTGTATTTGGGACCCTCCTGTCCTCTATCGACAGAAGCGCATATGAAGCCAGAACTCCCCAGAATAAACCTTTTTTCCATCCTGGCGTTCTTATGCCCAGGGTTGCACGCGCCCTAGTAAATCTGTCGGGAATAAAGCCAGGAGACCTTATTCTGGATCCTTTTTGTGGTACTGCCGGGATTCTTGTCGAAGCCGGGCTTGTAGGAGCAAGGGTTATAGGAATCGATGCCCAGGAAAAACTTGTTAAGGGCGCCCGTATGAATCTTGAAGTTTTTAAGCTGGATTATGTTCTGATGGAAGGAGATGCCTGCAGGATGCCGTTTAAGGAAGCCACAATAAACGCAGTTGTTACTGACCCACCCTACGGCAGATCGGCAGCAATTCTTGCTGAATCCCTGGAAGAGCTTTATTCCTGTGCTCTTAATGAGATCCAGCGTATTCTTAAGCCCGGAGGTATCGCAGTTGTAGTTTCGGACAAAGCTGCATCGGAATATGGGGAAAAAGCAGGGCTTAAGGTGCTTAATATTTATGCCCAGAGAGTACATCGAAGCCTTACCCGGACAATAACCATTTTCCAGAAAGAATTAAAGAACGAAACTGGAAACGCTAGTGAAGAATTAGAGCAAAAATAAAATAAGAATCAAAACAAAAATAAAGTAGGAATTTAATAAAAATAAATTTCTTTAAAGGCGCTTTTTTTACTCGTGAGAGATCAATTCTTCAAGTACTTCTGCCATAACCCTGTGCCTGAGTATATGTTTCTGGTTTTGTTCACTCGCTCTTCTGATAGAGTAATTGTCTTCAATCCACTTTATTTGGTCATCATAATTCACTTTCAGAAGGGTCAACCCATAGGCAGGGGCAAGTTCGATTCCTTCTTCATAAATATCTGGATTCAGCATCTGGAGCAGCCAGTCATTATCACGTACCCCTTTTCCTATCATCGAAAGGGCGGTTACGATTTTTCTGACCATATTCCAGAGGAAACTATGTCCAACAACATCGATTTTTATAAGCCCTCCATCTACGCGGGCATCGATTCTTTCTATGGTTCGAATTGTACTTTTTTCTCCATTTGTCCTTGAAAAATTTTCGAAATCATGGGTTCCGAGCAGCAATTTTGAAGCTTCCCGTATTCTGGAGATATCATACTCTTTTCCGCTCATCACATATCGGTAGTGTCTGGAAACTGCATCTCTCCTAGCATCAAAGCTTCGGGAGACTTCTGCGTGGGCCCAGACCCAGATTCCTGGGGGAAGTTCGGAGTTTATGATCCTTGGAATTGTCAGGTTTGGTTTATCCGTGTCAAAAGCGACAACCTGCCCAAGGGCATGAACCCCGGCGTCGGTCCTGCCGGCACAGGTATAATTTGCAGACTTGGGGCTTTCTATTATCCCGAGATTCCGAAGAGCCTTGAAGAGTTCTCCCTCCACGGTCTCGACATTGGGCTGGATCTGGGAGCCGTGAAACTGGGTGCCTATATATGCAAGTTTTAAAGCGACTCTCATAAGAACCTCTACTTGGCTTTTTTCTTATAATAGACTTCTCTTACAATCAGCAGGACTACTATAAAAACACATCCTAAAAGGAACCAGACTCCGGGGTGAACAGAAAGTACGTCATAAAACCCGTGAATTCCACCTGCATGGTTTAACCCTTCAGGTGGGATAGGAGAAACCCCATGCGTAGAATCTAAACCGTCAGGTGTGGATACAGGGACTTCAGTAGCTCCATGAGTCGATCCGTTTTCAAATCCTGAGGACAGATTTCCTGTTTCGGTATTCATAGCCTCAGAACTTGAATTTAGGGTTTGGTTGCCGAACACCTGCTGGTTGGGGGCCATTTTCGGGCTTATGTTATCACTCTCGTTTACTCCCATACCCGTTTGCTCTAGAGAAGGTTTATCTAGTGTTTCCATCATTCCCGTTCTCAAAGGAGCAGTTGCATCAATGACCCTTTTTGCCTTCATATAAGCTGAAAAATACTCTATTCCTGCGGCTGCAAAAAAGGCAGCTCCTATTACCCAGATGTATTTTTGCAGCAAATTTATGATAGAGAGTTTGTCCATTGAACTCTTAGAAGGAACAAGAACAATCAGTTTTTCCGCTGACTCGTAGACCTTTACCTGCCGCCCTTTCTGGCTCCATTTTATTTGTTTGATTTTTATCAGATCGGATTCTATAAGGGAGTCAAGATTATACTTGACAGTAGTAAGGGGGAGCTTTAACTCTTCTGCAATATTGGTTGCAGACATACTTTTATTCCCGAGTAATTCAAGAATCTTTAATGATGTCTCATTGGAAAGAATTTGAGTGATCTTTCTAGATTCTCCATTTACCGGAAGAACAAGCACCCTACTGCCCTGCTCCATTTGTCCAGGCTCCTTTGGTAGGTCATCTGCTTCCGATAATCTGTCTCGATCTTCAAGCCCGTCCATATTTACTTCCTGGATTAAAAACCTGCCTATTTTTTATTCAGTGTATTCTTTAATTTGCACGGATCTTAATATAAAGTTTTATTTTTATGATTGAATACATCCAATACTACTTTTCTCTCCAGAATCCAGACCTTAACCTTAAATACAACATTGTATATACTACTCTAAATTTTCCGCTGGTACCTATCATGATCACAAAACAGCAGGTTCTTGAATATCTGAAAGATTACGATTTAAAAAATATTACAATTGCGACAGTTTGCTCTCACTCAAGCCTTCAGATCTTTGATGGAGCTCGAAAGGAAGGCTTCAAAACTATGGGAATCTGCGTAGGCAAACCTCCCAAATTTTATGAAGCGTTTCCTAAGGCAAAACCTGACGAATATCTTATTGTCGAAAGCTATGACGATATAATCAATAAGGCTGAGGAGCTTAGAAAGAAAAACATCATCATTATCCCACACGGATCATTTGTTGCTTACCTTGGCACGGAAAATTTTGCAGAGATGGCTGTACCCACCTTCGGAAACCGGGCTGTACTCGAATGGGAATCAGACAGAGATAAAGAACGTGAATGGCTACTTGGAGCAGGTATTCACATGCCCAGGAAAATTGATGATCCTCGTGATATCAACGGACCTGTAATGGTTAAATATGACGGAGCAAAGGGAGGAAAAGGTTTCTTCGTCGCAAAAACCTATGAAGAATTCAACGAACTCATAGACCGAACCCAGAAGTACACAATTCAGGAATTTATCACCGGAACCCGCTATTACCTTCATTACTTCTACTCCCCGATCCGAAACGAAGGATACACTTTAAGCGAAGGCAGCCTTGAGCTCCTGAGCATGGACCGCAGGGTAGAATCCAACGCTGATGAGATCTTCAGGCTTGGCTCGCCCAGAGAACTCATAGAAGCAGGCATCCGTCCGACATATGTGGTCACAGGAAATGTACCCCTGGTAGCAAGAGAATCCCTGTTGCCCCTTATCTTCTCTCTTGGAGAACGGGTAGTTGAAGAATCTCTGGGTCTTTTTGGCGGGATGATAGGAGCCTTCTGCCTTGAAACGGTTTTTACAGATGAACTTGAGATTAAAGTATTCGAGATTTCGGCCAGGATTGTTGCAGGGACAAACCTTTACATTTCAGGCTCTCCTTATGCGGACTTAATGGAAGAAAACCTCTCCACTGGAAGGAGAATCGCTCGGGAAATCAAAATAGCAGCTCAGACAAACCAGCTAGATAAAATAATCTCCTGAGCAGGTAATTTCCTCAAGAAAGTGAACTCTTTAAGATATAATTTGAGAGCCTTAAGTTTTCAAGCTCTATAAATTATATCTTTCACGGTTGAACTTCTTTTTGACCTTTAATTTTTCGGTTTTTCAAACAAGTTTTTTTCAGAGCTGATTGGGAAATACATATCGACTGTTTTTCTCACTTCTCTTAACCAACCTAGTCGTTCCTCAAGTTTGCTGATAACTATAACCTCAAACATTTTTCTATAAAAGTTTTTAACTCCACAGAAGTCGAAAATGCAGTTTTTCCATAGTGTCTCAAGCGGATCCCCAAATACTTGCAGTTCCCTTTCTCTCGGTGTGTTTGATGTGTTGAATACTAAGGCAGTTTCTGCTTTCAATAATCCTATTGGTATTCCTTCGCCACTATCTCCTTCTTTAAATTCATACGCTACTCCCGCACGTATTACTCTATCTACCCATCCTTTTAAAATTGCAGGTGGCTGTCCCCACCAGTTAGGATGAACTATAACGATTCCTTCAGCTTTGCTAATTTCATTACAGTGTTCTTCTATTACTCTTTCTAAAGAGGTACCTTTAGGAATTTCCTTACCTGATATAATCGGATCGAAGTTTTCCTCATAAAGATCGTGAAAAAAAATTTCATGTCCGTTATTTGAAAGGGTTTCTATAACGGTATTTGCAATTGCATGATTAAAACTACCTTTACTAGGATGTCCAAGAATTACCAGTATATTCATCAAATTCTACCTCTCTATCATGTGAATATATTATGCTTTAATGACTACATGGCATGTCTATATGGGCTTGGGGCTTTCCAGATATTATCCTCATACAAAAGCTTTTGAGTCTCAGAAACTAAGAAGCTGGAATCTCACTCTAGCCGGGCTTGATACTGAAATTTTAGTGCTTGCAGACTGTTTAAAAAGAAGGAAACAAAAGAGAGTCTGCCCTGAAATTGGAAGATCATTCGGAGTCAGTTTACCTTATTTACATCCTCCCAAGGTTAAGCTGGCATGTGGGAGGAAAGTCAAGCATTCTTGAGTCTCGTATCAAAGAAAAAAGCAAAGGAAATACAGATTAACGATAAAATTAACTCATT
>JAMXLQ010000074.1 GCA_024280975.1 Methanosarcina sp. | reverse complement strand
CTTGTGTGGGGCTCCAGTTGCATACACAGCTCCATGATTAAGCATAATAATTTCATCGCAGTATTCAGAAGCAAGATTTAGATCATGGATCACACAGATTACTGTTGAGCCCTGGTGCGTCAAGCTTTGCAGAACAGATAAGATCTCAATTTGGTGATTTATGTCAAGCTGACTGATAGGTTCATCCAACAAGAGTAAAGGTGTTTCTTGTGCCAGTGCCCGAGCAATCAAGACACGCTGCCATTCACCGCCACTCAGCGTCGAGATACTCCTTCCGGCAAGATGTGAAATTCCAGTCAATGATATTGCTTTCTGGCATGCCTCCCTATCATGAGACTCAGGCGGACGGAGAAGTTTCTGGTATGGGTAGCGTCCCATCATAACAATATCATCTACGGAAAAATCAAACGTCCGCGTAGACTCTTGAGGTACAACGCCAAGCAACATGGCTAGCTCTTTATGCGAATATTTCTCTATTTCCTTTCCTAAAACAAGGATCTTACCTGTTGTCGAATGCAAGGTACGACTCATGCAATGGATAAGTGTACTCTTCCCTGAACCATTTGGGCCAATAATACCAACAAACATGCCTTGGTCAGCATCCGCACTCACCTTATGCAGAATCTCCGCAGTGTCTATCTTAACATCAACATCCGTGACACTAATAACTGATTTTGTTATAGCCACATTCTCCTCCTTATAAGATAGATAAAAAATGGTGCTCCAAAGAATGCCGTAATAATACCAACTGGCATGTCGTTCATAAACGTCCGGCTCAGAGTATCTGCCCACATCAGGATGATTCCACCAGCAAGGACTGAGGTTGGGAACAAGAAACGGAACGAAGAGCCAGAAATGGATCTGATCATGTGAGGAACTATAAGTCCAATAAATCCGATAGAACCTGCAAGTGAGACGGCAATTCCGGTAATAAATGACGTAACTGCAAGCAATACAATCTTGATACGTTCGGTGTTTACGCCAAGTGATGATGCTTCATCATCACCTAGCGAGAGGATATCGAGTTCACGGACAGTAAAAAGGAGTACACCAATAGCTGGAATGATTAAAAGTCCAATGCGTACTTTATCCCATGTAGCATTCCAAAGACCGCCCATGAGCCAGAACATGATTTGATGCAAATCGTCCCCAGACATGTACATAAGGAACGAAAGCATAGCCGAGCAGAATAACGATACGGCAATACCAGATAGAAGAAGTGTTTCTACTGCCACTTTTCCATTCTGCCGGCATATGATATAAACGATGATGGTAGAGCTACATGCTCCACAGAACGCTGCAAGGGGAAGTAGGAAACTGTGGAAAACTACGAGTGAAATTGCTGCACCCAGAGCTCCACCTGATGAAGTGCCGATAACATACGGATCAGCTAATGGGTTGCGGAATAATCCTTGCATTGCAGCACCTGCTGCTGCTAACCCCCCACCAACAATAAATGATGTGAGAACACGTGGTAGTCTTATTTGAGTAAGGATAAGGGATATTTTAGAGGCTCCCATTATTTGTATTCCACAAATGTTAGAAGGTCCGACAAAAGTGCAGATGATAGCACTAATCACTGATATTGCACTAAGGAAAATTAGTAACATCCATCGATATGACACAACGGACATTGTCATATGTAACGCTCTTATATTACCATCTCCTCTAATATTCTTAAATGACCTTTGGGACTGCACAGAATCTTGGGTCATGTACCGAATCATTGACACAAAAGCATGCTGAATATTGGTAATAGTAGAGCATTGTCTTCGTCCATCATAACTGGTTTTGGGATTATCTCATCGTTTGAATTTTCTTCATGAAATATGTTGATATTGTTTCATTCATGATGAATAGTTACAAAATAATAACTACTATTTCGATTTTTACAAAGTTCGCTTGAGAGCATTTACTCTCAAGCAACACTTGGTTAAGTATTACATGGCTTTTTTTGGCTTATTACATGTTTTTGGAGGGTTATTCATTAGATTATTTTTCTGAGGTCTGATTGAGAGCCTCCATCTATTCTCGATGGATATTTGATGCACCTGAAGACTAGATTATGTTTTTAGTTTTTTCTTTAAGTCCGCGATATATTTCATTCATCGTCTATTGCACTGACATACCTAGGAAATAAAAGCATGTAATTTTCCTGGTAATGTTTTCCATCTTCACGGATATCGAGGTTCCATGTGACCACAGGTTCTCTAGATATTACATTTGCCCGAATCATTTTCCTCCTCTTAACTCTTATTCCTATGAATTCCGCATTCAACCTGGTTGTTTTGTCTCTATTCTGATGTGTATTTCCCAAGGGCTGAATGCTCCTAGGAAAAACACCAGTTTATTTTAGGTCTGTTCGCTCTTATGGAGGTTAATCCTTTACCCAATCTAACTGAACTCGAAAACTAAGTAAATATATGTATTTGGGTAATGAACCTTAGCTTCAGAGGTAACATCAAATATGAAAATAAGTGAGTATTTTTGGTAGAACTTGATTAGAGAAAAAGTATGCCAACCCTGGCAGAAATAGATCGAATATAAAGGTTTTTTTAGAAATTGGAAAACTAAACGTTGAGATAACTTGAATTGTAAGTCAACATAAGTTGTCTTTTCAGAATTATTCGGTTATTTGCCTCGCTTTCTGCATCGGGTTTTCATACTTGTTAATATACTTAAGTAAATTCATCATTTCTTGTTTTCATCTTTGAGATAATTTTTTGAATTCCTCATAATTTTATTCATATTGTGATAATTCGTAATAATAAGATTTTGAAGCTTATTAACAATTAGAATTTTTCTTGGTCCTAAAAACTGAAGTATTTATTGAATTTATTAATTTATACAAAAAATCCGTGTCGTAATCGATTGTTAACACAGTAACCTACTACATTTCGGATTTTTAGTAATAAATCTCCATTTCTTTGTCTCTTTCTGAAAAGTGAAGTATAAATTGACCGGAACAAAAAAATCCCTTATATGGCACTTATCCGAAAAAACGTATGAATCCCTCATAAAAAATTATTTTCTAAAGATAAATACCTATTTATAAATGGGCTTCCAAATTTGCTTACTGAGCTTATCCCGTAAATCAAAATTTGCTCTTTGAGCCTCATCTTTCCAGTAACCGATTGAGTTTCTGCTTGTAAAAATGAAAGCTGAACACTTTTGAGAACTACAAGCGAACTGGGATTTCGGAGAGGCTTGATAATAGAATGAATAATACTAATCAAGGTGTCAGTATGTCCGAAAAGCATTCAAATTCTCACCTTCATGAAAAGGAAAGCTGTTCCGAGCAGCCACATGAGAATCTCCATAAGAAAGGATTTTTTAAATTCCATCCTCATTTTCATACCCATTCTCATGAGCACTCCTATAATCACCAGCAACCACATTCCCACGGACACAGCCACACTCATGGGACTGTGGATCCTTCCATACTTGCTACCAGTAAAGGGCTTTGGGCTGTAAAGTGGGCTTTTATAGGGCTGATGATAACAGCCGTTCTGCAGATCTTCGTAGTTTTTATGTCTGGCAGTGTTGCCCTTCTTGCCGATACCATTCATAACTTCGGGGATGCATCAACTGCAATTCCTCTTGCGCTAGCTTTTTCCTTGGCAAGAAGAAAGCCTAGCAAGAGTTTTTCCTACGGGTTTGGTAGAGTAGAGGATCTTGCAGGTGTAATTATTGTTTTCTTGATCCTTTTCAGTGCTACAGTTGCGGGTTATGAGTCTGTGAATCGCTTCTTAAACCCTCAGCCTGTAGAACATTTGCAGGCTGTAGCTATTGCCGCAATTATAGGTTGTATTGGAAACGAGGTTGTAGCCCAGTTCCGGATGAAAGTTGGAAAGGAAATAGGGAGTGCGGTCCTTATTGCAGATAGATACCATGCCCGAGTAGATGGAATTACCAGTCTTGCAGTTCTGATCGGGGCAATCGGCATCTGGCTGGGATATCCAATCATTGACTCTCTCATTGGAATGTTAATCACAATTGGCATCCTCAAAATAGTCCTTGATTCGAGCAAGCTCGTATTTACTCGTCTTCTTGACGGTGTTGAGCCTGAAGTTATTGATAAAGTTATGACTATTACTGAAAGTGTAGAGGGTGTCTATGAAGTTACAGATCTTAGAGTCCGCTGGATAGGACACCGACTTCATGCAGAAATTAATGTTTCTGTTGATTCTTCTCTCTCGGTTGAGGGGGGACATGAGATTTCTAATAAAATAAGGGAAAAGCTTCTGGAAAATTTTTCCTACCTTTCCGGCACCACTATCCATATAGATCCTCTTACAGCCTCAGGAGAATGTTATCATTATGGATTTGAGAACTCTCGGCAATACAACATAAACAAAAGCATGTTTTGAATGCCTATCCTCAACGAGATCTATGGATGTTCATGCTTCATCTGGCCTTTTGTAAGATTCAAATATCTTATTGACATCTTCATCAAAGAAACTATGAACAGGTTATGTGCAAACATTCGCTGGAGAAATCTTGCACCTAAACCTAAGACTTTTAAAAATGAATTTCTAAACAGCTTGGATCTAAAAATCTTGTTGGTTTCCAAGAATGCGTTCGAAGAATCGAAGATCGGAAAAAGTAAAGGATAGATTATGAAACAAAAATAGGCTCTTCACTTTTTTGTGTGGGTTGTTTTTGAAATATATAAGAGACGATATTCATACTTCAGAGTGGCTACAAAAAATAAAAGAATAAAAGAGCTTGTTGATAGTTTTTTGGAATTTATTTTAGGAAGTATAATATAATTTTGGCCTTCTGTGAATGGCTGGCAAAGAATCATGATAATTCATGTGTATGAACTCGTTAATATCATTCAAAACTATTTTTAAATTTAAATGCGACATATTAGAGAATCTCGCAACAAATAAAATTGGTTATTTATTTTTTTAATTATTTCTTTTTTATTTTATTATACTGTGTGTATTTGATTATACTCCATTTTAACTTGTGTTGGTATTTTACATGCTCTATTAATAACGCCAAACGATATCGAAATATTTATATATTCAATAGTTGTATTATATGTAGACAAATCAAATTTACTTGATTTGTCTTGTAGGTGCCTTTTAAGCCTCCGTAAATCTGCAGTCTTCCAGGAGTAGTTTGCCATTTTATATCTCCCTAAAACTGCAGTCTTCTGGGAGTGGGAGTAATTTGCCTTTATATTTTCTCTAAATTTTTCTTTTTTTGTATATTTTTATAGTCAAATACATAAGTACTAAAACAACGACTTACATACCTGAATTTTCTCAGCTATAAGTATGTAGTTTCCTTCTAAAATAAGGAAATTCCACTTTATACAAAGACCACATTTTATAAAAAAAGTAAAAAGAGTATGCAAATTAAAGTAAATTTGTTGATCTTTTATTTAAAAACACAATTGATTAACTATAAGTTATACTTTACTTGTTTTATTAATATCAACAATTATAAGTACTTGAGGTAAAATAAAAGATCACCATGGCAGTAGGTGTTATACAAGATTCAGGATTGAACAGAAGTAGAGAAAATCTTTTCAAAGCTATTTCAAGTGACACACGTCTATCTATTCTTGAATGTTTGAGTAAAGGAGACAAACATATCTCCGGTCTTGCAAGAGACATAGGTATTTCCGTGCCTGTAGCAGCTAAGCATGTAAAGATTCTTGAAGAATCTGAACTTATAGAAAGAAAAAAGGTAGGGAACACTCATATGATAAGTATCAAACTGAACAATATCTACTCTTTTTTGGATTATTTTGCAGAAAAACGGAGATTGGAAGTTGAACAGGGTACAACTCTTCTTGAAGCTCTTAAAAGCGTAGCTGCTGTGGAGGTTAAGAAAGTAGGGAACAGGGTCAAGGTTGTCTCCACGGATGGAGAAGAAGGTTTTTATATATATGAAGTGGACGGTAAATTCTCGGATAAAACTGTAGAAGAATATGAATTTTATTCAGATGCAGTAGTAGAGTGGAAAAAGTTAGTTCCAGTCACAAAAAAAAAGTTGCTGGTAAATATCAAGAGGTAAAGAGCCTGCAACCCTAATTTTAAAGAAACAAAAATATTATTATGTATTCTTTGGTTTTTAATTTCAAATTTGTGTCTTCACATTAATTTAATTAGTTTTCCTACCTTTGTTTTTTCTTCACCGTAATTTTTATATATAATTCAACGCAACTCAATTTGAGTTAACATCAATAAACTTTACTTCATATGGTCTATCTACTTTATTCACATTTTGGTTATGGTGATTCAATGCATATAATGGAAGGATTTTTACCGGCTATTTGGTGTACAGTGTGGTTTGTAATATCAATCCCTATTATTGCACTCGGTATTTACAAACTGAATAAGTTAGTGAACGAAAAACGTGAGATTTTACCTTTGCTTGCCGTTGCAGGTGCGTTTATTTTCGTACTCTCTTCACTTAAATTGCCTTCGGTTACTGGAAGCTGTTCTCACCCTACAGGAACCGGCATAGGTGCAATCATGTTTGGGCCTGCTATTACTGCTGTTCTTTCGACAATTGTACTTATCTATCAAGCTCTCTTCCTTGCACATGGTGGCCTGACCACCCTTGGAGCAAATGTCTTTTCTATGGGTATCGTGGGTCCGGTGGTGTCATACCTTATCTATAAAGCTGGAATGAAGGCCAAACTTAATTTCTATTTTGTTGTCTTTTTAGCTGCAACTCTCGGAGACTGGGCTACTTACATTGTGACTTCCACGCAACTTGCTTTAGCGTTTCCTGCAGGAGGAATACTTTCCTTTGGAGGTTTCTTCAGTTCATTCAGTAAATTTGCTGCAATCTTCGCGATTACTCAGGTGCCCTTGGCAATCGTAGAAGGTGCGGTCAGTGCACTGCTCTTCAAGTATGTCGTAGAAGTCAAAAGTGATATATTGATTGAAATGAAGGT
>JAMXLQ010000073.1 GCA_024280975.1 Methanosarcina sp. | reverse complement strand
ATTTTTCACTAAAGTTATCATTCTAACAGACTTAATCTTTATTTTAATGATAAGTTTTTTTATAATTTGGCTGTGGTTGAAAATTACATATAAAGTTTATATATTTTATAGTGATAAAGTTAGAGTCAGACGACTTATAAATGAAGCAGAGAAAGGAGAAAAATCACCATGGGAAGTTCTTGATGGACTAAGGAAATTGAAGACCGAAGTCGTTAAAACAGAATATATCCATCAATTATACAAAATACTTCCAATGGATATAGATACTAGACTATTAATTAATGAGGCTATGAAGAATAAAGGGGATGTTAGAGATTCATTATTCCAGTTAATAGAAGTATGTGAAGAGTATACAAATAAAAAATAATATATAAGAAGTATGTTAATTATTTTTTAGGCAATAAGCAGTCTTTATTTACAAAGATGGCATTTAGGTATTTTAGCCTGTTAATGATTATAGAGAATTTTAAACCTCCAATTTCAACAAATTGTTTATAAACCATTTATAAACTAATTGCCAAAAATTAAGGTTTATCGAAATTCTCTATAATACTCTTTAACCCAAATTCTTTAAATTAGCTTCCAAAGAGTACTTATTTTAAAAAGAAACGAATAATTCTGTAGAAAAAGATAACAATTTAGAAATTTAAACAATATGCAATTATTTTAATTCACCCGTCAGGCTAAAAATTAAAACAAAAGTTAAATAATAATGAAAAGTTAGTCGTTTAAAGAATCATATTTATTTTATGATAAGATTTTTGAGTTATCGACTTAGTTTCAAAATCTAGTGATTTTGTCATTTTTTGATTGAGATATTGAATTTCCAAGCGGAGTTTAGGCTTCAATAAAACTTAATAGTAGAGATATTTTAGAATCAATAAGTCACGTTTAAAAGATTGTAATCATTTTCAAAACATAGTGACTTTTAATTTTGTGTTCATTACTAGATTTGGTATTATGTCAAGTATCAATTATTCAGAAATAAACACAACTTACTACAATCACATTTGTATTTCTTCAACTATTCCAGCAGTGCAAATTTAATATAATGATTCCCTTTTATCCATCTAATATTTCAGACGATTTAAGAATTCGCAATTATCTGATATCCCCCAATCAATTTCACGAGGATTTATAATATGGACAAATACGAGAAGGTATTCGAGCTGGCTAAACGCCGGGGGTTTTTGTGGAACTCCTTTGAGCTGTATGGCGGAAGCCGCGGATTTTATGATTATGGGCCTCTTGGGAGCACGCTGAAGAGGCGAATTGAACAGACCTGGAGAGAATTTTACGTTATCCAGGAAGGGTTTATGGAGATCGAGTGCCCGACAATAGGGATCGAGGAAGTTTTTATTGCGTCCGGGCACGTTGGAGGTTTTTCGGATCCTCTGTGCGAGTGCATGAACTGTAAAGAAGCATTCCGGGCCGATCACCTTGTAGAAAACGTAATGGAAGCTGCAGGGACCCTGAGTGCAGAAGACCTAACCAGGGTTATAAGGGAAAATGAAATCCGATGCCCAGAGTGTGGTGGAGAATTCGGCGACGCTTACGAATTTAATCTGATGTTCAAAACCACAATCGGGCCCGGTACTGGAAGGCAGGGATACCTCAGGCCAGAAACGGCGCAGGGTATGTTTGTGGATTTCCAGAGGCTGTCCCGCTTCTACAGGGATAAGTTGCCTTTTGGAGCCGTGCAGATAGGAAAGTCTTACAGGAACGAGATTGCACCCAGGCAAGGTGTAATCCGGCTCAGAGAATTCACGCAGGCCGAATGTGAAATTTTCGTTGACCCGCGGAACAAGAAGCACCCCAACTTCGAACGTTTTGCAGACAAAGAACTTGCACTCTACTCACAGAAGGCACAGGAGAAAGGCGAACCTTTCAGGATGACTGTCCGGGAAGCTGTGGAGACTGGAGTCATTGCACACGAAGTCCTGGGCTACAATATTGCACTTACCAACGAGTTCCTGACAAAGGTTGGAATTGATCCTACAAAACTCAGGTTCAGGCAGCATCTGACCGATGAGATGGCGCATTACGCAATCGACTGCTGGGATGCCGAAATTGAGACCGACCGGTTCGGCTGGGTCGAGATTGTGGGAATTGCCGATAGGACAGACTATGACCTTAAAGCCCATGCAAGAGTCAGCAAGACTGAACTTTACGTGTATGTTGAGTATGACGAGCCGAAAATGGTAACTCGCTTTGTTGTAAAACCGAACATGGGCAAGCTCGGCCCGATCTTTAAGGGCAAGGCAAAAGCTGTCGCAGACGCCTTAAAACAGCTTTCCGAAGAAGAGCTCTCAAAGGATGAGATCAAAATTACCGTGGATGGAGAAGGGTTAACAGTCAGTTCAGATGCAGTGGACTTTGCGGAAGAGACTGTTAAAGTCAGCGGAGAGAACGTCATCCCTCACGTAATCGAACCCTCTTACGGAATCGACAGGATTTTCTATGGTATCATGGAGCATGCCTATGACGAAGAAGATGTGGCTCAGAAAGCCACCGACTCCGGGCTTAAAGGCACAGAAGAAACTGGAAAAGAACCAGAAGCCGGAAAGGGCGAGGGCGAAGCTGAGGGAGAAGAGGAAGCCCGCCTTGTCATGCACTTCACAAGTGCAGTTGCCCCGGTACAGGTTGCAGTCCTCCCGCTCCTGACCCGTAAAGAGCTTGCAGATCCTGCAAAGGATATCATCGTAAAACTCAGAGAAAAGACCCTGCTTGTCAATTATGATGATTCCGGAACCATCGGGCGCCGCTATAGAAGAAACGATGAAATAGGAACACCTTACTGCGTTACTGTAGACTACGACACCCTCGAAGATGGAACTGTAACTATCAGGGACAGAGATTCCATGCGCCAAATACGAGCTCCGATTAAGGGGATCGAAAACATGCTCTACGAACTTATTTACAGAGGCAGGACTTTCGAATCCGCAGGCAAACCTTTTAATTTCTGAAGTTAAGATACGGATAATTACTGAGCTGTGGGTTAAAAAGCCTGCAGCAAATTTTTAATTTTTATAATTTTGAGATATTACTATGATTGAATTAAAACTCTAAAACAAAATAACCTTGAATAAATTAATCTGAAATAAGTGATCCTGAAACATAATGAACGAGAGTTTTCTTCCTGAGAAACCGGGATTCATGAAGCACCCGCTGATAAAACCCGATACAGTTGAGCAGAGGCTCTATCAGTTGAATCTTGCAGGAAAAGCCCTCGAAGGATCAAGCCTCGTTGTGCTTCCTACTGGGCTTGGAAAAACTATTATAGCTCTTTTTGTAATTGCTTCCAGACTTCAGCGTTTTGGGGGAAAAGCTCTGATTCTTTCCCCAACAAAACCGCTTGTTGAACAGCATGCAGCTTTTTTTAAAAAAGTAATGGCCCTTCCAGAAGAAGAAGTTCTGGCTTTTACAGGTAGTATTACCCCTACAGAAAGGGAAAAACTTTGGGAGCAGGGAAAACTGATAGTCTCCACCCCTCAGGTGATTGAAAATGACCTTCTTACAAAAAGAATCAGCCTTGAGGATGTAAGTCACATAACCTTTGATGAAGCCCATAGGGCAGTCGGAAATTACGCTTATACCTTTATTGCGGAAAAGTACTTTGGGAGCGCAAGAAACCCCCATGTACTTGGAATTACTGCAAGCCCGGGCAGTTCGGACGAGAAAATCTCTGAGGTCTGCCAGGCTTTACATGTTGAAAATGTTTCTGTGAAAACTGAGAAAGACCGAGATGTTCGCCCTTATGTGCAGGAAAAAGAAATAGAATGGCTTCAGGTCCAGCTCCCTTCCGAAATGGCCGAAATCCGGGGTTATCTTGAAAAAATCTTTGATGACCGGCTCGGAATTATAAGGGATTTAGGTTTTTCGGTGGGCAGCGGGAAATATGTTTCCAAAAAAGACCTTCTGCTTCTCCAGAAGAAGCTTCAGAGTGAAATCCGAGTAGGGGGTGACCCTGCGATTTTTACTGCCATGTCTATACTTGCCGAAATGATGAAGGTGAACCATGCTATAGAAATGGTTGAGACCCAGGGGCTTGAACCTCTTAGGAAGTACCTGGAGAAATTGGATGCAGAAGCCTCATCAAAAAGTGCAACCAAGGCTGCAAAAAGACTAATGGACGATCTCTACATGAGAAAAGCCCTTTACAGAGTAAAAGAATGTGAGGTCGAACATCCCAAACTTGAGTTTGTTCGGAAAATTGTATCCGAACAGTTAAAAAGAAGTCCTGACTCCAGGGTAATTGTTTTTGCGAATTACAGGGACACGGCAGAGATAGTAGCAAATGCCCTTTCAGACGTTCCAGGAGTTATTCCTATCCGTTTTGTAGGACAGGCTTCGCGCCGTAAAGACAAAGGGCTTACGCAAAAACAGCAGGTGGAGATTCTCGATAAGTTCAGGGCAGGAGAATACAATGTACTTGTAGCTACCTCAGTTGCTGAAGAAGGACTTGATATCCCTGCAACAGACCTGGTATTATTCTACGAACCGATTCCCTCGGAAATTCGGAGCATCCAGCGTAAAGGTAGGACAGGCAGGCAGCATAAAGGCAGAGTAATTGTACTGGTGACAAAGGGTACACGCGACGAAGCCTATTACTGGAGCAGCAAGAATAAAGAAAAAAAGATGCTAAACAGCATGAGAGGGCTTGAAGCCCTTGTGGGTCCCAAAGATTCAAAACAAGATTTGAAACTTTCAAATTTTGAATCTGAAGCTCTTATTTCGGATTATAGGAAAAATGCAGCTCAAAAAGAGAATAAAATAGAGAACGACTTAGAAAATACTGATTTAATGCATGGAAATCAAGATTTAGTGCCAGAAATCAGTAATTTAACTGTAAGTAGCAGAGAAAATATAAAAGAAAAACAAAAAACCCTTATTGATTTCGGGACTCTTTCTGGAAGAAAGTCTGAGTCTAAGCTTGAACCAGCCGTAGAAGTATCCGGGATAGAAACAAAACCTGAATCCCTGAAAATAGTAGTGGACTATAGGGAAACAAAGAGTGGGGTTGCAAATATTCTTGACAAGCTTGGAGTCGAAGTCTTTTTTGCCACGCTTGAAATTGGAGATTACGTCGTAAGCGACCGCCTTGCCGTGGAAAGAAAGCGCACGGACGATTTTGTAAACTCTCTTATAGATGGGAAGCGCAATCTATTTGCGCAATTATCGGATCTCACAAGAGTATATGAAAAACCTGTTCTTATCATTGAAGGAACAGAACTCTTCACTTCCAGGCAAATCAATCCAAATGCCATCTACGGCTCTCTGATATCTATTGCGATTGATTTTGGAGTATCGCTGTTGTATTCAAGAGATGAAGAGGAAACTGCTGCAATACTGAAAATGCTTGCAAAGCGTGAGCAAATTGAAAATAAGCGTGAGGTCAATCCTCACGGGAAAAAGTCAACCAGCACCCTTATTGAGCAGCAGGAATACGTGATTTCCTCAATCGCAGATATAGGACCGAAAGCTGCGAGAAATCTTCTTTTACACTTCGGCTCAGTAGAGGCTGTTACGAAGGCTGATGTCAATGAACTCAAGAAGGTAAAATTAATAGGACCAAAAAGAGCGGCAAAAATTAGGGAGATCCTTGAGGCTCCTTATAAGGCATGAATGGGAAAAGGTTTTAAGTTTCTCTCTACTTTTTCCTTTTCTCTCCTTCCTTATTTTCTTTCCTTCTTATTTTCTTACATTCTTATTTTCTTACATTCTTTATCTTTTGTCTTCCGTTCTCTTTCTCTATCTTCTACCTTCTTTTCCTCTTACCCTTATAACTGCCTCAAGCGCTCTATAAGCCCAAGCCCTTTTTCAATTAGTTCCAAATCCTCGGCAATATTGCGCGGGTCTGTTTCATCCTGAAGAGAATTTGCAATACTGACCATCTTTTTAAAGAGAAGGTTTTCCAATACTTTCCGGTCTCCATGCGTTTCGGATATGTGAATTCCGGAGACTTCCGATGTGACGGCCAGTTTTTCTGCTTTTCTTGAGGGTGCGGCCTGAATTGCAGAGGCTGTAGGCGTCTCAAGAGCTGCAGGGACTGCCCTTACTACTTCTTCGTTTTTAGAGGATAATATGGGGATTTCTTCTACCGGCTCAACAGCTTTTTCTTCTTCGCCAGCCACTTCAGAACTTCTCAGTCCAAATCGTGGCTTTTGCCTATGTGCCTGAACTCTTTTTTTAGTCTCAGAAGACAACTTTTCTTTTTCCACGTAAGGCTTGGGTTCAGAAGCCTCGGCTTCTTCTGTGACTTGTTCAGGAGTTTCTCCCTCTTCCTGGACATCACATATAGGGCAGATTACTGTACCTTGATAACGGAATTTTGGGGCTCCGCAAACTTTGCAATGTTCAGCAAGCATCGTGCCCCCCAGTTCAAGGAAACGTGCTATTCGTTTTACTTTTTTATCTTTTTCAGAATCCATATATCTGACCTTCCTTTATTCACAGCTTCTAATGCATTTGCTTCTCGTTTATTTTATAAAATATCTCCTGTAGCTTGCTATATTGAGGTTAATTTATCTTGTGCAAGTCGGAAAAAGCAGCAAATTCAGAATCGCAAAGGATAGACCCTGGAGCAGATAACTTTGAAAATCACCGATAATATTTTATATAACATGCCTGTCTTAGACTAATCTATTAGCTCTAATTTTTACATCGTAATTGACTGCGAAGGTGATTCGAGTGTCATCAAATGATTCAGCAGAAGTTATAAGACAATGTCTTCAGGTCCTAGAAAGTATAACCAGTGACTCTTCAGTTCCAAGAAATATCAGGCGTTCCGTGAATGAAATTATGGATATACTGAACAACGAATCCGAACCTCTCTTTCTCAGAGCAGCATCAAGCATTTCCATTCTTGAAGATATAAGCAATGATCCTAATCTTCCTCTGCATACAAGAACTTTAATATGGAACCTCTCAAGCCAGCTCGAGACCATTCCTGTAGATGAATAACACAGAAATATATTCTTAAATTATATAAAAACAGAATTTACGCGGGAGCAAGCTGGGAACAGACAAGCTCCAGAAATAAGCAAGCTCAGGTACATCTCTTGAGATGACCCTGTTAGAAAATCCCGAACTCCGACTAATTCTAAAAAAAGAGCCGAAAGGAAATAACCTTACTATTCTATTAGCTACTTCTAGCTAGTTTTGGAATTATTTCCTGGAAGTTAGAGGATATCAACAAGGAAAAGTTTTTTTCCTCCTTTTTTATACCCTTTTCCGGGAACTGGATTAAAACCTCGGGTTTTTAAACCAAAGTACATAGATTTAGGAATGTAAAATGGTCAAAGCTAGAAGCACGGTAGGAAAGAGGAAAGAAATTTAAAGATTTTTAATTAAGTTTATAGAGGAAAAACTTAAAAAACTTTAGGATCTATCTGTATAAAAAATTACACATAGATATAATATTCTTGAGGCTCAGAGGGAACTTTGGAGTTCTGGAAAATATATATGAAGTATTAAAATGTATTTTAGCTTTTAAGCAGAGAAGCTAAATTGTGCAAAAGCCGAGAAGCATAAAAGACTGAGAAGCATTAAAGGGGGTATGAATAATAATGCTTGAAGAAATTTCGGCCCGGATAAGGGAAAATTTTGAGGCGAAAGATAGTATAAGGGAACAAGGATTGAAGATTTCCAGGGAAATTGTCAGGGAATGCAGGACAGCCTCATTCGCTCTGCACGGGCAGGATTTTGAGAAAGCAGATAAAAGTATCAAAACCGCAGGACAAGCACTTGAGAAACTTGAAGTTCTTTTCAAAGGACATGCTGATATTTATTACGCAGGTTTTGTAGAACATGCCCATCAGGAGTATTCTGAGGTTTCAATTCTTGGTAACCTCCTAAAGGAAGAAGAAAAAATTCCCTCTCCTGAAGAGTTAAAAGTTGAATATGCGGCATACCTTAACGGGCTTGGGGATGTTGTCGGAGAGCTTAGAAGACATGTTCTGGATCTTATAAGGAAAGAATCCTTTGAGAAAGCCGAAGTGTTTTTAGGTATTATGGAAAATATCCATGCAGTACTTATGGATTTTGACTATCCCGATGCCATAACCGGAGGATTGAGGCGAAAAACCGATGTATCCCGTTCCTTAATAGAAAAAACGCGCGGCGACGTTGTCAATGCGATTGGTCAGAAAAGGCTTGAAATCGCAATGCGAAATCTGGAGTCCAGACTTTAGATATCTTTAGATAGAAGAATGTCTAAACATGAGCAAATTAGCGTTTTTGGACAATAAAAGTTAGAATTGGTCGTTAAGTTGCGACCCACTGATATACAGCCATAAAGCTTACCCGGTAACTATTAAACTGTTTATTGTTTTAACAATTATTTAGCCGTTTGACAGTTTAACTGCTTAAATATTATAATCTAGAAGTTCCAAGTTGATTGATTCAAAACTCCAGTAAGACAGATTTAGAATTCCAATAATCTATTACAAGAGGATATGCATGAAATTTGATCCGGAAAAAATAAAAAAGGATGCAAGAGAGAACTTCGACCTTACCTGGAACGAGGGTAAAAAACTGGTTAAGACATCTACCCTGAACGAGCGTTATCCCAGGACCACTCTGAGATATGGAAAAGCACATCCTGTATATGATACTATCCAGAAACTCAGAGAAGCCTACCTGAGAATGGGTTTTGAAGAGATGATGAACCCTCTGATAGTGGACGATAAAGAGGTACACAAACAGTTCGGAAGCGAAGCTCTTGCAGTCCTGGATCGCTGTTTTTATCTTGCAGGCCTTCCAAGGCCGAACGTTGGAATTTCCGATGAGCGCATCACACAGGTAAAAGAGATTTTAGGAGATATAGGCGACGATGGGATAGACAAGATCAGACAGGTTCTCCATTCGTATAAAAAAGGAAAAATTGATGGAGATGACCTTGTACCCGAGATTTCAGCGTTGCTTGGAGTTTCGGATGCTCTTGTTGCCGATATGCTTGACAAGGTATTCCCGGAATTTAAAGAGCTTATACCTCAAGCAAGCACAAAGACACTTCGCAGCCACATGACCAGCGGCTGGTTCATTTCCCTCGGTGCTCTCCTTGAAAGACAAGAGCCTCCTTTCCACTTTTTCTCCATAGACCGTTGCTTCAGGCGAGAACAGCAGGAAGATGCCTCGAGACTCATGACCTACTATTCGGCTTCCTGCGTAATTATGGATGAAGATGTGACTGTTGACCACGGAAAAGCCGTTGCAGAAGGGCTGTTATCCCAGTTTGGCTTTGAAAAATTCCTTTTCAGGCCCGATGAGAAACGCAGCAAATACTACATTCCTGACACGCAGACCGAGGTATTTGCCTTCCATCCAAAACTTGTAGGTTCTAACTCAAAGTATTCGGATGGCTGGATAGAGGTTGCAACTTTTGGGATATATTCTCCAACAGCTCTGGCAGAGTATGATATCCCATATCCTGTCATGAACCTCGGGCTCGGAGTGGAAAGATTGGCAATGATCCTTCACAATGCTCCAGATGTCCGTTCTCTTACCTACCCGCAGATTCCTCAGTATACTGAATGGGAAATGTCAGATAGCGAACTCGCAAAACAGGTTTTTGTAGACAAAGTGCCTGAGACTCCAGAAGGACTTGCAATTGCAGCTGCAATCGTATCTCAGTGTGAACTGCATGGGGAAGAACCAAGTCCTTGTGAATTCCCTGCCTGGGAAGGAGAAGTTTGCGGGAGAAAAGTAAAAGTTTCCGTAATCGAGCCCGAAGAAAATACAAAGCTTTGCGGGCCAGCAGCTTTCAACGAGGTCGTAGCCTATCAGGGAGATATCTTAGGAATTCCAAATATCAAGAAATGGCAAAAAGCTTTTGAAAACCATTCAGCAAGAGCAGGAATTCGTTTTATAGAAGCTTTTGCAGCCCAGGCTGCTAGGGAAATTGAAGAAGCTGCAATGTCAGAAGCAACCGAACATATAATCAGGGTAAGAATTACCAAAGTTCCCTCGGAAGTTAACCTGAGAATAGGCCCTATTGCCCAGCGTTATATCACAGGCAAAAAGAAGAAAATAGACATGAGAGGCCCGGTATTCACGTCTGTAAAAGCAGAATTCGTGTGAAGGCCAGAAAAACAGAGTAGCTACATGCAAACCGAGGAAAGTCCTTCTTCGAATTATTTGGAGCTCAGCCGGTTGATGGAAACTGGCGAACCTGTGTGTATAACCTTCGAAACAGGGCACGAAATCAGGCGAGAAGTCGGATGCGAAATTGAAAAAAATATCGAAGGGAAAGTTAAGAAGAAAGTAGACGACACAGGAGACGAAAAGTTTCCTGGAAAATCCTGCCTTCTTTTTTGCGAACTTATTCAAGAAGCCCGTATGGGAAAAGAGTTTCTCGTCTCGGGACAGAGCTGCTCTCCAGGAGACTATGTGCTGGGCCTTTCTGAGAAGAACCCTGCTGCATACTACCTGAACTCTGGAAGATATAAAGACTCGCAGGCTGCGGAAAATGCAGCCTTATCGCTTCCAAGGCTGAAAAAAAGGTTTTGCTTTATAAGAGTCGAGCCCCTATCTCTGAATAAAGGGATTTTTGATGTGCTGATTCTTTTCCTGAAGCCCGAAAAAGCTATGCGTATTGTTCAGGCCAGTGCCTATTCCGAAGGAAAAAGGGCAGTACTGGATACAATAGGCGCAGCGTCAATCTGTGGGGATTGTACCGTACTTGCATACAGGCAAGGCATGAGCCTATCTTTTGGGTGTAAAGGATCAAGAAAGCATAGTGGATATGAAGATTTCGAAGTTCCGCTTGGGCTTTCTCAAAAGAAAGCAGCCGAAATAGAAAAGGCTCTTTCAAAACTTCCGGAAACAAAGGAATAAGAGGTTAATACAAACATTCTTTGGTTTCCGGAAGGAAATGAGGAATTATTGAAACTATATGTGTTTCTGTACACCTGAGAGTCTTCCCAAAATCAGAAAGAAGCCGCATTCCAGAACTGATAAGTAACCCATTCTTTTAACACATTTTTTATAAGACTCATTTTTTGAAAAATCTGCAACCGAAATCATACGCTTTTTTTGTTGACAGACTGATATGAAACTGATTATCCCGGCTTTAATTTGAGAGAATTCAATAAACAAAATCCCTATTATCCAGAGCTGCCAGCGGGATGAGTTTATATAGAAGTACAAACATGTAAAACGCAATTTTAATTCCAGAGATATTCCAAACTCACATTAATGGAGGATTAAATCATGGCAGGACAGCCAATTTTTATTTTAAAAGAAGGAAGTAAGCGAACCAGAGGCAGGGATGCCCAGAGTAACAATATCATGGCTGCAAAGGCAGTAGCCGAAGCCGTCAGAACAACCCTTGGTCCCAAGGGCATGGACAAAATGCTCGTGGATTCCATGGGTGACGTGGTTATTACAAACGACGGAGCAACCATTCTCAAAGAGATGGACATCGAACACCCTGCAGCAAAGATGGTAGTAGAAGTAGCCAAAACCCAGGATGAAGAAGTAGGAGACGGCACTACCAGTGCAGCTGTAGTCGCAGGTGAACTCTTAAAGAAAGCAGAGGATTTAATCGAGCAGGAGATCCACCCGACAATTATCGCATCAGGGTACAGGCTTGCAGCCGAAAAAGCCGTAGAAGTCCTGAACTCCCTAGCAATGACAGTAGAAATGTCCGACCGGAACCTGTTAGTCAGCATCGCTGAAACCGCAATGACTGGAAAGGGTGCCGAGTCCTCCAAAAAGCTCCTCTCAGGGATTGCCGTAGATGCTGTAACAAGCGTTGTGGACACAAACGGAAAGAATTCTGTTGACAGAGACAATATCAACGTTGTTAAGAAGGTCGGCGGCAGAGTAGAGGATTCCGAACTCATCCAGGGCATGATCATTGATAAGGAAAGAATCCACCCCAACATGCCTGAAAAAATTAAGGATGCAAAAATCATTCTCCTCAACAGCGCAATCGAACTCAAGGACACCGAGGTAGATGCGGAAATCTCTATAACCTCTCCTGACCAGCTCCAGTCCTTCCTTGACCAGGAAGAGCAGATGCTCAAGAAGATCGTCCAGAAGGTTATTGGCAGCGGAGCAAACGTTGTCTTCTGCCAGAAGGGAATTGAAGATCTTGCCCAGCACTACCTTGCAAAAGCAGGTATCTTTGCCGTGCGCAGAGTTAAAAAGAGCGACATGGAAAAGCTTGCCAGAGCAACAGGCGGCAAACTCATCACCAACATGGATGAAATCACTTCCGAAGACCTCGGATATGCAGGACTCGTGGAAGAGAAGAAGGTTGGCGGCGACAACATGACCTTTGTCACAGGTTGCGACAACCCGAAGGCTGTAACCATCCTGCTGCGCGGCGGTACAGAGCATGTAGTTGACAGCATTACCAGTGCTCTCGAAGATGCCCTACGTGTGGTTGGAGTTGCAATCGAGGATGAGAAGCTCGTTGCAGGCGGCGGTTCCCCAGAAGTTGAAGTTGCACTCAGGCTCCAGGAATATGCAGCAACCCTTGAAGGCAGAGAACAGCTTGCAGTCAAGGCCTATGCCGAAGCTCTCGAAGTTATTCCGAGAACTCTTGCAGAGAATGCAGGGCTTGACCCAATCGACATGCTCATGGAACTGCGCTCACAGCATGAGAAAGGTGTAAAAACCGCAGGACTCAATGTTTTCGAAGGCAAGGTCGTTGACATGTGGAAAGACTTTGTAGTTGAGCCCCTCAGAGTCAAGACTCAGGTTATCAATGCAGCCACCGAGTCTGCAGTTATGATCCTCAGAATCGACGATATCATAGCTTCTACCCGTGCAGCTCCAGGCCCAGAAGAAATGGGCGGAATGCCCCCAGGAATGGGTGGAATGCCAGGAATGGGCGGAATGCCCCCAGGAATGATGTAATCCGAAAAAAGTACGTCATAAAACTAATTCGGGTAAAGGAAATGGTACAGTTTTCAAGTTGTGCCTTCCTTTTACCCTTAGAAACCGAAGTATGAAAATCCTCTTTCGGTCTCTCACCAGAAGTTTATGTGAATCTCCATGTAAATCTTCTCCTTCGGCTTTTTATTTTCTGAAATCAGAGATTTTTTCGAATTTTGCGCTCACTTCTTTTCCAGGCAATTAAGGATATCCTCGGCCCCGAATTTCGTTTTTATAATTCTAGTCCTCCCTCTTTGACCTTTGCCGGTAAAATCCGCATCTATGTAATTAAGCACCTGGAGCCTGTTGACAATCCCGTAAAAGCGAGTATATCCAAGCTGCGTTAATTCATGGAAGGACTTGTAAAGCTCACCTGCCTGAATTTCTCCTTTTCTTGCTATTAGCTCAAGCAGGTGTTTTTCAGGATCGGACAGGAGACTTATCCCCCTGCACAAATGAAGTGATTTGGAGGCCTCATAAGCTTTTTCTACATCTTCCGAAGAGATTGTGCGACTTCCCCTGCGTTCGGCATTAAAACCTGAACGTTTTAGAAGGTCGATTCCAACTCTGAGATCCCCAGTCCTCTCTAAATACGAGACTACCAGTTCCAGTAACTCATCAGAAATTACCTTCGGATAAAAACCGTATTTTACCCGGTCTTTGAGAATATCAAGAATTTCGGTGCTTCCGTATCTAGGGAAAGGGATATCCTCAGGCAGAAAAACCGAATTCACCCTTGAATCCATGCAGTAGAGGTCCGAGGCATCATTTACGATCCCAATTACCCCTATCTTTGCTCCAGGATATTGTTCATGTGCCCTCAGCAACGAATACATCACTTCATTAGCATGCCCCTCGTAGCAGAGATAATTAAGATCATCCAGGGCAACAAGCAACACTTTTTCCGAAGAGACAAGAAAATTAACAACGGTTTCAAAGATTTTTCTGAATGCAATTCCTGAATTGGGAGGAGAGATTCCAAAAAGCTTCCTGTAAATCCTGGACATTACTGCAAAACGTGTGGAATCAATCTGACAGTTGACTTTGACGGTAACTACACTAGGTGCATGGGCTTCAACTTCCCCGAACACCTTCATAACTGCACTGGTCTTTCCTGTTCCGGGAGGGCCTACTAGCAAGCAATTCAAAGGCCGCATACCACGAAGGGCTGGCCTGAATGCAAATCTGAGCCCATTCAATTGTGATTCCCTGTGAGGAAAATATTCAGGAAGATAATCAGGCTCAAGCACCGATGGGTCCTTAAATAGGGTCTCATCCCAGAGTAGTATATCATTACCTGTCAAGGGAAGTTACTCCAGAGGTTATTGATCTGTTATTATTAATAATTTTGAAAGCTTGGTTTTAGAAGTATTATTGGCTGAATCGGAGTTTAAAAGGTCAAGCAGGATGAAATAAGATAATTTCCCGTTTTGAACTGACGAGCTCTACTAATCTTGAATGTAGTAGTTTTAAGTAAACGTAGTCTCTAAAGATTCAATTTAGGCTAAATATATACGGATTTGATTTAATTTGAGTAGTCAAAATTAATTATGAAAGGGCTTATTCCTTAAAGGGTTAATTTTTGATAAAATATATGGATATTTTTAAATTTTTAATAGATATGCTTTACTACATTTAGCTTTTTTGA
>JAMXLQ010000072.1 GCA_024280975.1 Methanosarcina sp. | reverse complement strand
GCAATAAGAGGGACTGCAACAACGGCTATAAGGAACCATCCCAGGATTGCTTCATGGACGGTGCCCACATCAAGAGCAAGGCCTGGCAGCGCCAGAATCCCTGTGCCTATAAGCATACAGATTGCGAGCCCCATGCCCCGGCTGAAGGAAATCGTTTTCTCAAGTTCGGTCATTTTTATCTCTTACGCTACCTGTAAAATATTCTGTATATTTATTTGTTCGCAAACAGGCTTCCGAATCATTACATGCGTCATTAAATGCTTCCTGCCTCGTCCCTTCAGTAAAAGAAGAGAATTAAACATCGGAAAAAATATGAAAGTATACCAAGGTAATACAAAAAACAATAGCAAGCACCACAATTAATTAAATAATCTCTTTGGAAGCGTAGGAATTTAAGCCCAATAGTCTAATAATTTCATAATTAAACGAGAAGGATCCGCAATATAAAGCTGGAAGGGTAAATTTTCAAATTTTTCGATTTAATTTAAGGAAAAGCCGATCGTGTGGACACGACCGGTGAGAGTCTGGGGTTTTGAGATCGATTTATTTCCAGCAGGGGTCACTGAAAAGATATTTCCGGTTTTACTCCTTCTTTTCCAGGCAGATGAGCTCTTCAGCGTGCGGCAGCGTCTCTTTTATCCAGGTGCAGAATTCCCTCCACTCATCAAGCTTGTGATAGCGGCGCTGGAAGTAAATATTGCGGAGCTCAGCATAATTGGTTATAACGGTCCTTTTCTGAAGAAATGCGCTCGGCAGGTCCTGGACGAGTTCCCTGAAAACCGCTTTCCGGTATGCGTTGTCTTCTTCACTGTCTCCCTCACGAGATTTATAGGCTTTGATAAGGTCATTAAGATGCCGGATCTGGTCATTCCTGTAATCTGTAAGCGTGTCAAATGAAAAATCGTGAGGGGCAAGCTCCTTGCTGGTAAGCTTGTGCATCGTTGAAGTAGAGTTCTTTTCTGCGAACTTGTAGGTGTCAAACTCCTTCCACCAGTAGAGAGGAGCTGTAAGGTCAAAACAGACCGTAATGAACCTTAAAAACTTGCCATGCTCGTTCCCTGCAAGGGTCAGGCGCTGGGCCAGGTTCAGATCCTTTTCCCCTAGCTTGCAGTTCCCTGCCTCATCAGGTTCGCTGCTGTCCATAAGGTGCCAGGAGTTCATAGGATTTCGCATGCCGAGAATAGCATAATAGATATTATATGTACCGTGTAACTTCATTTCAATCATAAAAGCGCCTCTTACACCCATTACGATAATCAATTTATAAATGTTTGTTGCAAAAATATTTGTTACAAATAATCCGTAAATCTATCAGGTAAACAATTTATAGATCTGTCTATGGTAAATAAATTAACCCATATAAGCTAACTGATTTTGAACAAACTAACTGATTTTAAACAATCAGAAAGCTGAGTCAGGGACTTAAGAAACAGTTATCACTTTCCAGGGGAAATTATTTAAAAGAAATAGTTACCCTCTAATCCATGCTTTATCCTTTTAGGTACAACCTTTCTGCAAGTTCCGGCTATTTCCATTTGACCATGAGTAGCACCGTTGCATATTATCCATACGAGACTGTCAAGTATGAAGCTGTTAACTTAGATAAACTCGCAACCCAATTTAGAAAGCAGTCAGAAACCTCTTCTTAAATCTGGCTGTTCGTAAATTCGGAAGCAAAAATGAAAAAAACGTTAAGCTGAGATGATTCCTGCAGAACCTCTTTATCTTGCAATTTTAGTTCACTTCAGGCATTTTCGATATCTTTACAGGGTGGAGTTTGCAGACTTCAAAAACTAGTTTTGAGAAGGTTTGTAAAGTTGCGATAAACAGAAAAATCAAAAAAGAAAGCTAAAGGAAAGCTAGTAAACAAAACTAAAAAAGATGAAAAAAGAAAATACAAGGTTAGAGCTGCACGTAGTGTGCAACTTCACCCAGGTCTTCTTCGATTCTTAGAAGCTGGTTGTATTTTGCAGTCCTTTCTCCACGGGCCGGAGCTCCTGTCTTGATCATTTCTGCTCCGATAGCTACCGAGATATCCGAGATTGTAGTATCTTCGGTTTCAGCAGAGCGGTGGCTTACTATTACGGTATAGCCGTTCCTGGAAGCCATATTTGCGGCATCAAAAGCTTCGGAAAGTGTTCCGATCTGGTTGATCTTTAAGAGGAGTGCATTTGCCGCTCCCATATCAACGCCTTTTGAAAGTCTCTCAATGTTTGTAACAAAGAGGTCATCACCAACAATAATTGTGTCCCAGAGCTCATTGGTAAGGGCCTCGAAGTCCTCAAAGGCTTCCTCATAGAAGGGGTCTTCAATGGAAAGGATAGGATAGGAATTCACAAGTTCAACGTAGTAATCCATCAGTTCAGACGCAGCAAGTTTCTTTCCATCGATTGTGTAGGTTTCATCTTCGTAAAACTCGGAGGCTGCAGCATCAAGCCCGATTGTAACTTCGGTGTCAGTGTAACCTGCTTCCTCAATAGCCTGGACAAGAGCATCAAGGGCTTCAGTTGATTCACTCATCTTGGGAGCATATCCTCCTTCATAGCCCACATTAGTAGAAGACCTGCCGTATTTTTTTTCCAAGATTTTTCCAAGAGTATGATATATCTCTGCCCCAATCTGGAGAGCTTCGTAAAAGGTTTCCGCTCCTTTGGGTTGAATCATGAATTCCTGAATTGCAAGTTCATTGCCCGCGTGCTTTCCCCCATTAAGGACATTCATTGTGGGCACTGGCAGAGTAAAAGCATTTGAGCCTCCAAAATACCGGTAAAGAGGAATGTTAAGGGAATCTGCAGCTGCTTTTGCAACACCCATGGATACCCCAAGAATTGCGTTTGCCCCTAGGTTTGATTTGTTATCGGTCTCGTCGAGCTCGATCATCAGCTCATCGATTTCCCGCTGGTTTCGCACATCAAGCCCCAGCAATTCCTTCTGGATGATGGTGTTCACATTCTTTACTGTAGTGAGAACTCCTTTTCCTCCATATCTATTGGGGTCTGCATCCCGCAGTTCAAGGGCTTCATTCGTACCAGTGGAAGCCCCTGAAGGAACACTGGCTCTGCCAAATCCCTTCGGTGTAAACACATCAACTTCAATAGTGGGATTTCCCCTTGAATCCAGGATCTCCCGAGCATGTATCTTTTGGATTTTATATTCTCCAGAATCCTGCTGTAGACCGATATACGACATCATTTCACCCTTTTTAATCTCTGATCTATCTATAGATATATTCTGTTATTTGAAGCTTAAGCTTAAATTCGAGGCTTAAGCTTAGTTTGAAGCTTAAGTTTAACTTAACTGTTAGATGTCCGAATTGTATTTAATTCTTTATTCGGTTAACGAGAATAATTTTAATTAAGTTTTACGCTATTTCTCATAAGAAATCCTAATTAACACATAAAGAGTATATCGAACTCCCGAATCCAGAAATACTTTTGCTTCAAATATCCGGTATCCGTACTCCTGTGAATTCAGGAATATCATACTTCAAGTACTTGCAGGAAGTTTTCTTATTTTGTAACCCTTATATAGGCTTTTCTAATTTCAGGAATACTCATTTCCTGCAAACACTAGCTTTAAAGGTTTTGGTCAAGATTACAAAACTTATTTTTTTCCAGAAATTTGCTAATATGAGTTTTGATATTAAAACTTTCCAAAAAAAGGATTTATTAGGGCTTGATAACCTTTTTACTCCTTCACAATACTCAATTTATTTAGAAAA
>JAMXLQ010000071.1 GCA_024280975.1 Methanosarcina sp. | reverse complement strand
TATAGCCGAGAGTTTTTCCACGGTCATTCCGATGTTCGAGGCAACCTTTTTCCTGAGTTCCATAAGGTTTGCCTGTTCGCTGACATCCATAAACCCTGCAAGCCTTGCGTTCTGAGCCAGGATGTTTGCATACTCGGAGTTATCCAGTTCATGCTCAAGCCCCGCAAGCCCCATAAGCTCATTCACTATTCCAGGGAAAAGTGCGTCGTAGATTGTAGGGGAGCCCTTTGAAGCCCAGACAAAACGTTCGAGCCCGTATCCCGTATCAACGATGTAATTATCCATCTTCGAATAGGTCTCGCCCTTGATGAGAATATCGCCCTTTTTGTCAACTTTTAGGTCCATGAAAACAAGGGTAGCAAGCTCAAGCCCATTCACAAGAACCTCAACACAGGGTCCGGCATTCCCTCCGCCTGCCCAGGGCTCTTCTTTGTAACTTACGGCAAAGGGATCCAGCTTAAGTGAACTCAGGAGTTCGTCACAGAGCTCCATGGTATGTTCTTTCCAGTAAATTTCGTGATCTCTTTTATTGAAGGCATGGTGTGCCATCATCTCAAAGGTTGTAAGATGGCGCCCGCTCCTGCCGACTGAGTCCAGGTCGTTCAGGCGAATGCAGGGCTGAGAAATCGTGAGTGGATTTGCAGGTGGGGGTACCTGTCCTGAGGTTACGAAAGGCTGGAAATCCGCAATGGATGCGATGGTAAGATAAAGGTCATCCCTCCAGCGGGCAACTACAGGATAGCGATTGACCCTTGTATGCCCTCTTTCCTCAAAGAAGGAAAGGTAATACTCACGCATTTGTGAGATATCAAATTCCCTGGAAAAAACCGGGTTTCCTATAAAAGTATAAGGATCGCAGGGCGCATCTCCGCATGTCTTTCGGTCAGGGTCACGTGTCCAGAAGAATTTGCCACATGACTGGCACTGCTTCCGGACGAACCCGTTATTTTTGAAAAATTCAAGTTGATATTCATCTTCAAGCATAACAATCTCTCCGGAGGGTTGGGTTTTGCTCTGCCCTGGTCTATCATGAAAACAAAAGGGGAAATACCCCAACTCAACCGTTTTAAGAAGCTTCCAGGCACTTTAGTGCACATTTTATGGGAATTTAAATTAAACATATGATAATTCGATTAATTCATCCGATTTTTATGCAAATCATAGGATTAATCGGAAATAGTGGAACATTCATAAATTTGCGCAATAATTTTTGTAACTCGAAGTTGCTTTTGCAACATAAATAACTTACCAACATAGCGAAGTATATATTAATTTATATTAAAACAACTCCATACTTATAGACCTTAACCTATTACAGAGATTCCACAGAAAAACCTTATTCTTCATTTTAAAAAGTAGAAAGTTGTTTCCATTGAAATAAAAGGTACGCTTTTTTATTCATAAGATTCACTAAAAATCTAAGCCAGGAAAGGAGCGTTTCTACGCTGTTTACGCTGTTATCTGTACAGAACTACTGTTCTTCCGCGTACCTCTATTAGTGTGGATTTTGTAGCGGTTGCAATTTCTTCTGCAATAGTCTTTAAGTCCTTACCTTCTTCAGCACTCTTCAGTACCCTTACTTTCACGAGCCTGTTAGCTTTTATCTGCTTGTTCAATTCTTCTATCAGAGTATCTGTTACCCCATTTTTCCCGATATTAAGAATAGGGGAAAGCTGGTTTGCTTCGGCTTTTAACCTGTATAGCTTTTCTTTCTCCATTGCCCTTCCTCACATTAATAAATGTAATACTTATTCTGCTAATAATGAATCACTCATATATTCATTATGAAAAATTATATAATTACATATAAATAATTATCTACATCTGGAAATTGTTTACTATTTATTGGGAACCGTTTACTATTCATCTGGGTTTCTCCCTTTTCTTATCATCATCTATATCAACGTTTCCTCGTAACTTAAAATCAGTTAAGGTTTCAGGTCTGATACTGGAAATAAGTTAACTCCTCTCATATAATTTTGGCAGTAATTTGAGCTTTTAGACAGACATTGACGGTCAGTTAAGTTTCTCTGAGGATTCCGCATTTATTTTTTTCCACTCAATTGCCCTTTTTGATTTGTTCTATAAGGCAAATAAGATAGGTAAAATGAAAATAAGGGTCATATGAGGGTTTTTGTCTGTAAATTCGCTAAATTATGGCTATTTTTCCCAATTTGACAAGAAACAGGACAAAGTTTTCAAATAATTTCGACACCTTTATTAGCAGTTTAGTACTCATTAAGGATTATAAAAACGAAACCCTAAAAACGAAACTCTAAAAACGGAATCGGTGAATTAAGCCCTTTTTCATAAGTTCAGGACGGAGACTATAAAATGAATCCCGGCTTGCTTGATCTTATCTTGTTTTCAGAGAAGAGAAAGGATTTTCTCCTACTCCTAAACGAAGGTCCTAAGGATATTGAGAAAGTGCTTGAGGGACTTCAGGTGCCCAGGACAGCTCTTCTCCCGCAGATAAAGAAGTTGAAAGAAGAGGATCTGGTAATACATGAAGAAGGAATATACCGGCTCAGCACGATAGGGGAAATTGTTGTAGAAAAAATGCAGCCCTTGCTTGATACTCTGTCAATATTTGAGAAAAATGAAAAATTCTGGGCCGATAGAAAACTTGTCCCTATTCCGCCCCACCTCATAAAAAGGATTTGTGAGCTTAGGAATTATCGCCTTATAGAACCGGATCTCAGTCGTACTTTTGATCTGAATCCGGAGTTTGTAAAAAATCTTTCCAGTTCAAGCTATGTCCACATGTTTTGTTCTTATTTCCATCCTCATTTTCCGACTTTTTTTCTCAACCTTGCAAGAAAAGACATTGAGGTTTCCCTTATTTTGAGTGAAGCTGTATACTTACGGCTTGTGGAAGATTTCAAAGAAGAGGGAAAAGAACTCCTCGATATGGAAAACTCAAGCCTTTATGTTCTGGAAAAAAAAGGAATGGAAACTCCTGCGCTTGTTGCTGTCGCTGACAAGATAATAAGTCTGGGATTATTTAATGAGAATGGAAGATTTGACCGCCAGTATGTGATAAGTTTCGAACCACAAGCAATAAAATGGGGAGAAGAATTGTTCGAATATTACAGGGATATGAGCAGGGAAATAACAATTAAGTAAAAACACAACGTATCAATTCTTAGATTTTGATTCCTTATTATTGACTTGTAAACTGAATTTTAAAATTTAAATTAAAATTTTGATTAAAGATTCATGTTAAACATTTATGTTAAAAATTTAGATTAAGATTTAGGTCTGAGGCTTTTTTAATTTGAAAATTCTTTTAAAAATCTGATTTTGGACAATAAATTTGAGAGAATTTTGTCACTTTCAGTAACCTTGTATATTAGGTATGCCTAAATGCGAATAGATTTAAAATTAGGCATACCTAAAAATAAGGGCAAAAGTATGAAACTACCAGTTGTCTGTCCTAAAAGAGAATGTTGCTGCGGAAAAACAGGATGTACACCCGGAAAAGGACTTCCTAAAATCGTACTTATAGGAAATCCTAACGTGGGAAAAAGTAGCCTATTTAATTCCCTCTCCGGAAGCTATACACTGGTTTCCAATTATCCAGGAACCTCAGTTGAAATCAGCCACGGAAAGGCAAGTATCGGAGAGAGGGAATATGAAATTATTGACACACCCGGGATGTATTCCCTGCTACCTGTTAGTGAGGAAGAACGAGTCTCTCAGCTTCTGCTTTTTGAGGAAAAGCCTTCAGTTTACCTCCATGTGGTAGATGCCCGAAACCTCAGGCGCATGCTCTCCTTTACCTTGCAGCTCCTCGAAGCCGGGGTTCCTCTCATCCTTGTCCTGAATATGATGGACGAGGCTGAAGAAAGGGGAATTGAAATTGATACATCTGAACTCAGCCGGTTGCTGGGAATTCCGGTTGTCGGAACGGTTTCAAGTGAAGGAAAAGGGATAGAAGAACTTAAAGCTGCAATTTCGGAGTTTACTTCAGGAGACAATACGCTAAAACTTAGGCAAAAGTTCGACTATGGAACAGAAATTGAGCAATACATAAAGGCAATTGAAGATTTGCTTGGCCCTATAAAAGAATCAGAAATCTCAAAAAGAGCTTTCTCACTCCTTTTGCTTCAGGAAGACAGGACAGCTCTTGAATACCTGTGCAGGGCTGAAAAAG
>JAMXLQ010000070.1 GCA_024280975.1 Methanosarcina sp. | reverse complement strand
GTCTGGCGGCCATAGCGGCAGTGTAACTCCTGTACCCATCCCGAACACAGCAGATAAGCCTGTCCACGTTCCTTACTGTACTGAAGTACGCGAGTCTTCGGGAACTCTGGATCGCTGCCATACTCACCCTATTATTATCCTAAAATAGCCTTTTTTCAATAATGTTTGCTGCTTATCCTATTATCTTTTAACGTTGGTATTATTGTTTATTTCGTAGTCTAAGTACTTTTGTTACTCTCAAATACTTTCAAATCTTGTCTTCTTAAGATTATGTGCTATTGTCAGTAACATATACTGGATATCAGTTTGCAAATATAAGTTTGGCTTGCTTAAAACTAGTTTTTCAGAAAATTAGTTAAGTGATATACAATTCTCGAAAATCAATTGATTATTGGATAGTTTCGAAAATATATTTGAATGATGTAAAAAAAGATTTTAGGTAAACACATTTTCGGGAATGCCTAATTAAGTCGGTAAATATTTTTAAGCCTTCTCCTTGAACAAATTTATTTGGATTAATTCCTTGAGGCATTGAAATTTTTTGCTCTCAATCAGAGATTTTTCACGGAAATATCCTCATTTATATTTTTAAAAGGATAGGTGCCGTAGCACCGCCCTTATTCGTAGATCTGCTGTGCCAGATAATTCTGAACACCTATCTGATTGATCTGATCAAGTTGGGCCTCGATCCAGTCTATATGCTCTATTTCTTCCTTCAGAATCGACTCAAGAAGCACTTTAGTATCGTTATCTCCCAACTCCATTGCCAGCTTGATGCCTTTATTATAACCTAGAATAGCCCCTTCTTCGGCCCAGTGGTCGTGATCATGCATTTTCGGTACTTGATCGCCGATACGAATTTCGCTAAGGTTGCTGACTATTGGCTTTCCTTCAAGGAAGAGGATGCGTTCGATCAGCTTTTCCGCGTGTTTCATCTCGGCAATGGCCCGCTTTTCGATTACCTCGCCCAGCCTGTCGTAGTTCCAGTTTTCACACATCTCGGCATGGACAAAATATTGGTTGATAGCTGCAAGTTCATCTGCTAAACGAGCATTTAGACAATCGATTAGTTTCTGATCTCCTTTCAAACATATACCCCCATGTAAAAGAAATTATAGTTTTTATATTACTTAAACTTTTCAATAAGTTTTTATATATTTGGTTGATTCTTGAAAACAATGTAATTTATATTTTGGTTTAACTCTCGTATCTTTATAATTTAGTCCCCATATATCCTTGGAACTGTTAGCAATAAGATAATTCACTTCTTTTTCTCACAGCTTAAGTAAGTTCTACTGCTAACAACATTTTTGTTTACATGGTTTAAAATTTACAGCTTTTTTGGACAAGTAACGTTATCGAATATAAGTCTTAGACCCTGTCTTCCCAGAATATTATGGGGGCACATGTTATATAAACAAACTGAATATAAATAGACGACCTGTTAATAAAATGAGAATTCTTGATCTACAAAAAGTCCAATAGAGGTTTAAGCCTCAATTCTCTCCCATCTTTCCTTTTTCTACACATTTCGGTTTTCTGTACACAGTTATAGAGTCTTTAATAGTTTCTGAGTAATATTTTATGAATTTTTGAGGGATGGCAGTCAACTACTGCTAACCAGTTGGGAACGGAACCAACGTTACATTTTGACTAATCCTGAATATTATAAAAATCGTCTAAAATTGTTAAATATCATGAAGCCTTTAATTATTGTGGGGAATGTACTATGATCAACGAAAATCAAACAAGTGAAGATAGTGAGAGTAGGTTTAGGTATAGACTTGGCAAGTGGCTTCTGACCAGGGACGAGTGTGTTTTTGTAAATGTAATAGATCAGAATTTGGATGATGACTCCATAAGTCAACACTTAATTAAATCAGTTAATAATTGGGTAAATAGAAAGGAAGAACTTGTAACACAGGAAATTGCTTCTGAAATATGCGAGCTTATTAAGAACAAAAACAAAGATCTTTACTTCAGCTTAATGGAGAAATGTGCTTTAAAAGGAATAAGTGTAGGCGAAGGTCTATTTGAAGCATTGAGCATGTGCCAATGTGAAGAAGCAATAACTAATCCTCAATGTGGAACGTCTGATGACACTTCTGGTGTATGATATCTCCTGGCTGCTTTTTGTCTTTTTGAGATTTCAACATAATTTTTGTGCTTTATATAGGATCAAAGTCCATGTTTAGCGGAGTTTTGTATATTTCTCCTATATCGTTAACGGGTTTATGAGGAATTTGTTCTATTTTACTAAAATTAGCTAAGATTTGTCAGATCCTCTTTTACTTTTTTCTCTTTCTAACATTAAAATAGAAACTTGACTCTATATGACAAGCTGGCTAATTCTACTTATTGTTTATATCTACTACCGCGAGAGTTTATAAGTTTCAGCGTTCCAGTTCTCCTCTATAGATCGAATTACCATGTTAATTCCAAAAACAGGATAAATTTTTAATAGCTTTATTTACATAAAAAGTAAGCGTATAATTATGGGGGTAGTTTATGAGTTATATCGAAACTTGGAAAGAGGTTCTGCAAAGGCCGTCTGATTTTTACAGGGAAATGCCGAAGACCGGAGGGTACGCTGATCCACTTACTTTTGCAGCTATTAGCTTCATTATATATGCACTTTTAATTGCACTTTTAACTGCGCTTCTTGGCCGTGGAATGTATATGAGTGGCATGTATGGTGGCATGTATGGTGGAATGTACGGCAGTGCTAGAGGGTTTGGATTTTTCGCGATACTTATGACTGTGATTATCACACCTATTGGAGGTATCATTTCTCTCTTTATCGAAGCTGCAATTCTTTATATCATTTACAAAGTGCTTGGAGGCACGGGAAGTTACGAAGGCACTGTACGATTCATATCTTATGCTACTGCCGTGCTGGTACTTTCCTGGATTCCTATTATTAGCTGGATTGCCGGAATTTACGGGATATATCTCTACATTATTGGCGGCATGTACGTACATAATGTAAGCATGACAAGATCTGCAATAGCTATACTCCTACCAACTTTACTTGTGATCCTGATTATGGCCATAGCTATGGCATGGCTATTTGCTTTATCAGGATTACTTCCTCTCCGGGCTCTTTTCTAATGGGGTTATCCTTTTATAGGAAAAACTCCTTTTATTTTTAGAA
>JAMXLQ010000069.1 GCA_024280975.1 Methanosarcina sp. | reverse complement strand
ACTATTATAGGGGGAGGACATGGAAATTGAATCAAAGTTTCTGGTGTTGGATAAAGCAGACATTAAAAATCTTGAAACGCTATCTCAACTGGGAGATTATTTTCTTTCCGATGCTGCAGTAAAACTTATTGAAGACACTTTCCTAGACACAAAAAAAACTGCTTTAATGGCTGAGGGTTATTTTCTACGGCTCCGGAAAGAGGTTGGAAAAGAAGGACAGTTGTTAACCATCAAAAGCCTAGGGGGGCTCGAAGATGGAGTGCACACTAGAGAAGAGTATGTCAGTTTCCTACCAGAAGAGGCCTCTGTCTTTGAATGTCCTGATGCCAGAATCAGAAACATGATTTTAGAACTTAGCTCGGGCTTTGATCTGCTTCCACTCCTGAAACTTAAACAAAAAAGAGTTGTGCGCCAGGTGAAATTGGGGGAAAGATTCATAGCCGAATTTTCTCTGGACCATGTGAGCCTCAAAAGTGGAAAAAGAGAAAAACTTTACAGCGAACTTGAAATTGAACTGAAGACTGAAGGGACCCATCAAGATTTGCAAGCTATTACGGAATACCTGCTAGGAAATTACCACCTTATAAAGGATCCCTTTTCTAAATTCGAAAGAGCTCTTCTCTTCAAAGAAAATCTGTCAGAAAAAACCCTTTTAAGCTTCAGGGAAAGAGCTTTTTGTATGCAGCTTGCAGACCAAGAAAATATATATGGAAAACAGGCTAAAATTCTCCTTTCACTTGAAAAGGGTTTGAATACAGCAGAAGTGAGCCTTCTCCTTAAAGTTCCTGCGCAAGATATCGAAGCCCTGTACTCCCGGTTTGAAAAAGAAAGGCTTTTCAGCTTCCCCTTTAGCTCTGAAAATAATGGGTTAAGAGAGTTCCATTTCTATGTCGAGCGCTACGCCCTAGGCAAAAGCAAGGAAAATATTGACTTCGAAGAGTGGACCCTTGAGTCCCTTCTTGAGTTTTATGAAGCAGATGAGGCGAAGGCAGAAAAGATCAGGACCAACGCACTCATACTTTTTGACGGACTTTTCCCCTACCACAGGCTAGGGCAGCAAGAGAGAAAAATACTAGGCCTTGCAGCTCTCCTCCAGGACATCGGAAGCTCGGTTTCCCCGGAAGAAAAATCCAAGATTGGTAAGGAAATTCTCCTGACCCATCCCTTAAAAGGGTTAAAGCTTCACGAACTCGGGATGCTTGCTTTCATCATGGAACTTCAGTCTCCCGAAATCAGCGTAAAGAACCTTTCTTCATTTTTTGAAAAATCAAATATCATGTCACCTCCAGAAATCAAGAACAAAGCTCTTATTCTCGCTTCTTTTATCCGGATCGCGTACTTCCTTGAAAACGGGAACCGGAGACTCCTGCCAGACCGAATCAGGCAGGTCGAGGGAGCAGTTGAAATAGAGATTTTCGGGCAGGATGCGGAAAAAGCTATAAAAAGAGCAGAAAAGAGGGGCGAGCTCTGGGAGTACCTTTTTGGTACAAAACTCCTCTTCATATCGAAAAAAAAGATGACTGAAACCGAAATTATTGAAAAGAAAGCCGAGGAAATCAAGGGAGAAAACGAAAAAAAGGGAGAAAATAAAAAAGAGAACGAGGACCTGAAATTTGTAGTCAGACCTGAAAACTCAATGGCTATGGTAGCTCAGAGGGTTTTTTCCCGACAATTTGCCAGAATGCTTGCCCATGAGAAAGGAACCCGAAAGGGAAAAAGTATAGAAGACCTACACGATATGAGGGTTGCAATCCGCAGGATGAGAGCTGCTGCAAAGGTTTTTGAAGCGTACCTTGATTCTAAAAAGCTTGAACCTTACCTAGAAGGACTAAAAAGTACCCTTGGAGCACTTAGTGATGTCAGGGATCTAGACGTTTTTCGGGAGAAAGCTGAAAAATATCTTAAAAAACTGCTTCCTGAGAACGAACATGATCTTGATCCCCTATTTACGGTGCTTGCTGAAGAGAGGAAAAAAGCCCGGAAAAACATGATCACCTACCTGAAAAGCGACAGATACACCAATTTCAAAAAGGATTTCTCAGACTCTCTTGATGTTTCTGAATCTTGGGCTTTACCCACAACAACTACAAAACACGATGCTCTGCCATATAGAGTAAAGGATGTGCTTCCTTCTATCCTCTATGCCCGTTTCGCAGACATCAGTGCCTATTCCGAATGGGTAGAAGGACCATATGTCTCTATAGAGAGGCTGCATAGATTGAGGATTTCATCCAAAGGACTACGCTATACACTCGAGTTCTTTGGAGACGTGCTGGGAAAGGAAGCAGAGATAATGATCAAAGAAGTTACAGCTTTGCAGGATCACCTTGGAGACTTGCACGACGCTGTGGTTGCAATAGACTTATTGGGGTCATATCTGCAAACCGGAGACTGGAGACTTTCAGAAGGAAAAAAATATTCCGGAGAAAAGAAAATTCCCGAAGGTCTTAAGGGATTAGAAGCTTACAAGGCCTACAGGGAAGAAGAGCTCCAGACATTACTCGATACCTTTCCAGAAGCCTGGGCAAAGGTTCAGAGTAACGAGTTCAGACAGAATATTGAAAGTGCAATCAAAAATCTGTATAAAGAGACAACCTCTTTATGAAGGAATGTATGAGCTATTTAATCGGAAGTGATTGAGAGATCCTTCACAGCACTTTCAGTCCCAAGCATTTCCTCATCCTCATATTCAAGGTCTTCATGAAGAAACAGCAGGGTACCGAAATCCTATTCAATAATAACTTTAGATTGGAGGTTGTACCCAAAAATTTTCTTGAAATATTTATTCTGCTTTTCTACCTCCCAGATTTCGAGTTTTCACTCCCGTTGAGCGTGCATTTCAAGTACCAGGTTGTCGGTAGAGGCAATGTAAAACCGGACATTGGAAATAGAAGTATTATAACTCAACTGAATCTGATTAAAGACAAATTAGATCAAAACCAAAAAACGTTTATCGCCTCCAGTGTCCTGATTGCAATCTATCTTCAGCATTCTGAGAATTTATGCGCAAAATTTGAAGGAACAGCTGCACTCATCACTTTTTTGGAAGCTTGCGAAGCCGAACAAGGACTAAATAAATACAAGAAGTACAGATTTGAAGTTCCTGATTAAAATGGAATACCAAATATTACCAAACTTCCAACAGGATACAGGTCTCAGCCGCTTCTGTGGTCATTTCTTCAAAACTTTGTATTATCTCTTCTTTAAAAATATTTAAAACAGTTTTAAAATACCTCAAAAATACCTCAAAATTAATTGTTCTATCTGTTTCCTTGATGTTCAATGAGAGCATAAATTAACCTTTCTTCTCACTTCAGAATCTGCACAAAGCCCCTGGTACCGTCAACACGGACATATTGGCCGTCTTTTAAGATTTCGGTAGCATTTTCTATGCCGACAACAGCAGGAATACCATACTCCCGCGCGATAACAGAGCCATGTGTCATCATACCACCAACCTCAACCACCAGAGCTTCAACGGAATAAAACAAGGGAGTCCAGCCCGGATCAGTAAAAGGCGCTACTAAAACATCCCCTTTCTCCAATTTTGCGGCTTCGGGTTTGAGGATAACCTTTACGTATCCTTCTGCAACCCCGGCAGAAACAGGAGTCCCGATTAAAGCGCCTTTCGGAGCCTCAACATCGCTTTTCACACCCGTAATGACTTCCCCTTCGCTGGTCATAACCCTGGGAGGAGTCATCTTTTGGTACTGGTTGTAGGCCTGTTTACGTGAGCCTATAAGATCCCTCAGGTTTTCATTAAAACGATTTTCTAGCAATGCAATCAACTCGTCTAAATATAAATAGAACACATCGTCTTTCCTCTCCAGAATCCCTTTTTGATGTAAGACTAGTGCTTCTGCTAGGATGGCCTGCCGATAGATATCAAAAAATCTAACAATGGCATATTTGGGGAACTCGCGTAAGCCCGTAGAATTTCGATAAATTAAAAGAAGTCTGGACATGAGTTTTACTTTGAGATTTCCGGCAGGAGTATTGCTAATACGTTTCAGAAGTTTTTGTACAGTTTCCTGAGCTTCCTTCCTGCCCTGTCTGAACCGGTCTCGATGTCCACCCGGAGCATTGCTTTTTATATGGCTTATAATGGATGGAACAAGCAGGGTAGGGGCTTCCCACCACCGGACGTTTGAAATATCGATTTCACCCGGGCAGCGCATACCATACAGTTTCATGAACCTATCGAGCTCGATCCCGAATATATCCCCACCTTTTACTTTATTGAGTCCTTGATAGAAAGTACTGTCTTTCGCTCTTTCCAGATAATCTATCACCTCAGGGTACTTTCGTGCTGTATCAGCCAGATCCCCAATCATTAACCCCATCTCACCGGTCACGTTTCCAGGTGGGGATTTACTCAGCGTGTCAACATCAAGGTCTTCATCCAACCACAGTCTAGTCAGATGGCTGGCAATGGGAAGGACAATGAATGATAATGGTACGTACATCATGTTGCCATTTAATTCCTGTAGTAAGTTCTCCATACTTTCCTGAACCCTTTTAACCCGCTCTTTCCCTGAGACCTGCATGATGCTGTGTCTGTACTTATCGATTATCTGTTCCAGAGGAGGTGTGGCCCGCTGAATGATACCTGAGGGATCAAGGAAGAATAAATTGTTAACAATGATCGGGATACCCTTTAGAT
>JAMXLQ010000068.1 GCA_024280975.1 Methanosarcina sp. | reverse complement strand
CTCTGCACCTTTTCTGTGTGCCTCGATTAAATCGCCTGCGACAGCAGCAACTATCTCCTTTTTGCTGTCAAGCACAACATTAAGGATAAAGTCAAGGCCTGCAATCCTTGCAGCTTCCTCAATATTCTGCCTTGCCGGACTGTCGGCTCGACCTGAGAGAGGATCCCCTTCAAACAGTTTGCTATAAAAGCTGTGAAATGAAAGAATAGATTTTTCGGAACTTACACCTGGAAGGATGGACTTCCCTCCTCCTCCATATCCCGCATAGTAGTGAAATTCCAGGGTGCCAGTGCTTATGATAACATCGGAGTCGACTACTTCTTCGAAAACTTCTACAGGAGTCCCGAAACTTGTCTCCCCGAGAAGCTTGCACCTTTTCCTATCGTGCTGGACACATTTTATTTTTTCAAAGATTTCTTCCCCTACAAGCTGGCGACACTCATCTTCAGTCTGTAAACGATGGAGCCCGAGGGCAAAAACAATAGTGATATTCTCATTTTTTGCTCCGCCAAGATCAAGTTCTTCAAGCAGAGGAGGAAGAAGCTTTGCAGTAGGAGTTGGACGTGTAACATCACTAACTATGATTGCTACCTTCGAATCAAGGTTTACAATTTCAGAAAGCCGTCGGTTTTTTATAGGATTCTCAAGTGCCTTTTTAATAAAGGAAGCCCCTTCTTCCTTTATTTCAGACTCTGAAGGCAGGATGATACTGGATATGTTTTTCTCAGGTATATCAAGCTCCAAAATCCCGCTTCCAAACGCTAATGGAATCGTTTTTACATTTGTAATCATGGTTATTTCGATGTCATAGTATTAATTATATAAAATCGTATAGGTAAACAATGAGGAATTAAGTTCTAAAAAAAATTTAAATCTGCAATTAATATGACTTTTATATTATAATTAGTTTTTATACTATATTTGGTTTACGCATCTTTTGTCCAGAAGAATCTACTGACTATTCAAAATTAGAGATTTAAGGACGTAATTCTGAGTTTTGGGATGAGCTCATAATATATACTTCTTACTTCTCAAATCGTTGAGCCCTAAAAAGTAAATATTTCCTGCACTAATTTATAAATCACTGACTATAGTTAAAGTCACTACAAGCCTCAAGCCACTGTTAATTTAAAAAACATGTTGATGGCGTAAGTACCGGAAAGGGCTTTTTCGGCGTTTTAGAAGGCAAGAAAAGGAAATTTGTCGTGGGGGAATATTACAATGGATAAAGAAAGGATTTCTTATCACGAATCTGTTCTGAATATGTATGAACGGATAAAAAAAGATGGAATGACAAATGTCTGGGACCGCTACGAGGCTCAGGGTCTTGGTGGAGATCCAGACAGAAGATGTATATTCTGTATGAGAGGAGTGCGCTGCGACCTGTGTTCCAACGGCCCCTGCCGTTCGGATGCCGCGAAAGATAAAAGGGGAGTATGCGGAATCACTGCTGATGGTATGGCAATGCGAATGATGCTTCTCAGAAATGTGATGGGAGCTTCTACTTATCACTATCATACGGACCAGACCATCAGGACTTTGAGGGAAACTGCCAGAGGCAACACTCCTTATACAATAAAGGAACCTGAAAAGTTAAGGACGTTTGCAAGCCGGCTGGGGCTCAAAACCGAAGGATCTGACTCAGAAGTTGCTCTTCGCCTTTGCGAGTTTGTAGAAAAGGAGTTTAACAGACCTGCCTACGAACCGAGCCAGATTGTTGAGTTCCTTGCCCCTCCCGAGAGAAAAGAAAAGTGGAAAGCACTGGATATATTTCCAGGTGGAATCTACGGGGAGATGATGCTTTCCACAAGCTCCTGCCTGACAAATGTGGATGGATACTACGTGAGCTTGGCCTTAAAAGCCATGCGTATGGGAATTGCAATGGGATACCAGAGCCAGATTGTAAACGAATATTGCCAGGACATCCTTTTTGGAATTCCCAGGCCTCATAACATGAGAGTAGACCTGGGTGTGCTTGACCCTGATTACGTGAATGCACTCCCTAATGGGCATGAACCATTTCTCGGCTTTGCCATGGTCCAGCTTGCCCGAAAACCTGAATGGCAGGAAAAAGCAAAAGCTGTAGGCGCAAAGGGCCTGAGAGTTATTGCCAACATTGAAACAGGGCAGGAAATGATCCAGAGATGGGAGGAAGACGATGCTTTCTACGGATTTACCGGCAACTGGATTTCTCAGGAAGCGGTACTTGCAAGCGGAAGCGTGGACCTCTTTGCAGCAGATATGAACTGTTCTCTCCCTGTTGCCCCTCTTTATGCCGAGAAATACAATTTTAAACTCATGCCTGTGAGTGAGCTTGTGGCCTTCGAAGGCATAGGGGAACGCCTGAACTATAACCCTGTCGAAGCCGAAAAACAGGCGGCACAACTCCTGAATATGGCGATTGAAAATTTCAAAAAACGTAAAAGCTCGGTAGAATCCGTTTCGAAGCTCCCTATGAAAGAAGCCGTAGTAGGCTTTTCAAACGAGAGTATCCTTGCAGCCCTGGGAGGTAGCTTAGACCCACTCCTTGATGCCATAAAAAAAGGTTCGATCAAAGGAGTTGTTGGGATGGTGTCCTGTACAACCCTCAGAGATTACGGACAGGATGTGCATAGCGTTGCAGTGGTAAAAGAGCTGATCAAAAGAAATATTCTTGTCCTGTCCATGGGCTGTGGAAACGGGGCTATGCAGGTTGCAGGGCTCTGTACTCCTGAAGCCAGAGAATTTGCTGGAGACAGTTTGAAAAGCGTATGCGAAGCCCTAAATGTTCCTCCCGTACTCAGCTATGGAACCTGTACTGACACTGGCAGACTTGCCGATCTCCTAGGAGCTATCTCTGGAGCTCTCGGAGGAGTTCCAGTTCCTGACCTCCCGGTTGCTGCCGCGGCCCCTCAGTATATGGAACAGAAAGCCACAATAGATGCCATCTTTGCTTTGGCCCTCGGGCTCTATACCTATGTGAACCCGGTCCCGACAGTCACAGGCGCCCCGAATCTGGTCAAACTGCTTACAGAAGACTGTCGGGAAGTTACAGGCGGGATCCTGAATGTGGAAAAAGATGCGGTAAAAGCCGTTGATGGGATAGAACAGCACATCATGGAAAAGAGAAAGAAGCTTGGAATCTGAAAAACCAGATACTAAAAATTAGATTTCTGAAAAAGAAGAGATCTAATAAGAAGAAATTTGATAAGAAAAGATCTAATAAGAAGAAATCTAATAAGAAGAAATCTAATAAGAAGAGATCTGAAAAATCCGGATTTGCCTGCCTTCTTTTAATTTTATTTTTTACTTTTTTTAAACAGGATGGACCAGAATCTGAGAAAT
>JAMXLQ010000067.1 GCA_024280975.1 Methanosarcina sp. | reverse complement strand
AAGGCTTTTAATATCAGCTGTAAAGGACATCCGCTTTCCGAACTTTCCAGAAGCATACGCCCTGAAGAAACTCCAAATCCAGCAGGCAAAGTCGAGGCATGTGGGGAAAAAGAAGAGGTAGTTTCCGAGGCCCTCAAAGCCGAAAGTACGGCAAAGTCTTACTGGCGCATCCTTACCCCTGATGGAGGACTTCACGAAATTGAGAATTTCGACCTGACGCCTTACCCCAAACTTCAGCAGTTTGTAGACTACGAAATTTCCAAGAGTAGAGCTGTTGAACGGGCTCCTCCTCATGTAGAGCTTATGCGGAGGCTTGAGCTTGCGGATTACGAACCAGGGTCTGATTCTGGAAACATGCGCTATTACCCTAAAGGTAGGCTTATAAAGTCTCTTCTTGAGAATTATGTGCTTGATGTTGCAACTGATTTCGGGGCAATGGAAGTCGAAACCCCTATCATGTACGACATGAACCATCCGACTCTGAAGAAATACCTGGACAGGTTCCCTGCAAGGCAGTACTCTATCGAGTCTGACAAGCGACAGATGTTTTTGCGTTTTGCAGCCTGTTTCGGACAGTTCCTCATGAACCATGACATGACGATTTCCTACAGGAACTTGCCTCTCCGGATGATCGAAATGACCCGCTATAGTTTCAGGAAGGAACAGCGGGGAGAACTTGTAGGTTTAAGAAGGCTTCGGGCTTTTACCATGCCTGACATGCACACCCTTTGCGCGGACATGGATCAGGCTGTGGACCAATTCAAAAAGCAGTATGACCTCTGTATTGATGTGCTTGAAAATATGGGAATCCATATTAAGGATTACGAGGTTGCCATCCGCTTTACCAGGGACTTTTACGAGTCGAATAAAGAGCTTGTAGTCAATATGGCAAGGACCGTCAACAAACCTGTGCTTGTAGAGATGTGGGACACCCGTTTCTTTTACTTTGTACTCAAGTTCGAATTTAACTTTGTAGATGCCCTTGCAAAGGCGAGTGCACTTTCCACGGTTCAGATTGATGTCGAAAACGCCGAAAGATATGATATCTCTTACGTAAATCCCGAGGGTAAACTGGAAAGACCTACCGTGCTTCATTGCTCTCCAAGCGGGGCAATTGAACGCTGCATTTACGCCCTTCTCGAAAAGGCTGCAATGGAAACCGAAGAAGGAAAAGTTCCCATGCTGCCAGTGTGGCTTTCCCCTACTCAAGTCAGGATTGTGCCAATCTCGGAAAAACACATCGCTTTTGCTGAAGAGGTTTCACAGAAACTGGACTGCAGGGTTGACATTGACGACCGTGATCTGTCAATAGGAAAGAAAGTCAGGGAAGCAGGCAGGGAATGGGTTCCTTACGTGGTGGTCATTGGAGATAAAGAAATCGAGGATGGCACCATCAATGTAACCATCCGGGCCGAATCTGGGCAGGATAAACCGAAGAAAGTTCAAATCACGCCGGAAGAGCTCAACGCGCGGGTTAGAAATGAGATTGCAGGAAAACCTTACCGAAAACTGCCACTTGCAAAATACCTTTCTGCAAGGCCAAAGTTCTTGTAAATTCTTTCAATCTTCTAAACTCTTTCAAATAAGTTTTTCAGAAGCCGCCAGAAGAAACAAAATCCCTTGTTTGCCTGTTTCTTCTGGCTTTTTGGCATAAAATATATATTGACGTAATTCTTATTATTGAAAAGGGATTCCTTTTAAATAAAAGCAGTCCTAGGTTTGTTTTTCTCCGTTTCTGGACGAAAAGATCCTGATTTGAGTATTTTGGAACGAAATTCTTACAAAATGAAATTTTTACTAATCGTTTGTAAGTTATGGGGAGTTACTTCTTATTAAGTTTACAATTACATGTAGCATTTCCTGCTGCATAGTTATACCAGTTTCCCAGAAACCTCTTTGTAAGGTACTTTCTGGTTTTGGACATATCTAAATTTTTACATTGAAAATGTAAGGACAGCGTACTGATGACAACTTTAAATGAGATCACAGCTGGTATGGAAACCGTCGAGCTTGAGCCCTTGAGGGAAGATAAAAAGAAAATTTTCGGGGATATTATCAAATATCTCGAAACCAACCAGAGAGGCTACATCAAGGTTCCTACAGGCTGGGGTAAGACCTTTCTTTCGAAACACATAATGAAAAAGTACTATGACGAAGGAAAACTTGTGCTTTTCCTGGTCTCGAAAAACAACCCTCTTCTTAGCCAGACTTACCACGACAGGAAGAAAAATGGTCCCCTTTTTCCCAACAGTGCACTTCTCTCGTCCGAATATAAGGTGGACAGAAAAGAACTTGCTGAAACTTTGAGAGCTTTCGGGAAGGGAAAAGGTAAAGGTTTTGTGCTTTTTGCTTCTCTTCAAACCTTACTTGGAAAGCAGAGCTCTGAGATCAAAGACCTGATTATTGAACTTACTGATCTTGCAATCGTGGACGAAATACATAATTTCATTAACAATCGAGGAAACGATTTTCTCAACGAATTAGGGGAAAGGACAAAAATCTTGGGAATGACTGCAACCCCATTCCAGGGGGTTGTCGGGAATGTTAAGTTCGTGGATGAAATTGCAGGCGATATGAGAGAAGTCTATGCAAAAACTCTTCCTGAATGCATCCTGGACGACGAACTTGCACCTCTTAAATATACGATTGCCGAGAGTTCGGAAGATATTTTTGAGATTTTCGATTTTGAAAAAGGGCTTGACGAGCTTGATAAACAGGATCTTTTCCTTGACTGCAGCACTCCTGACAGGTTGAAAAAGGTAATTCGAAGAACCCAGCTTGCGAAAGACGTGTATGATTCTATGATAAAAAAAAGGCATGTAAAAACACTCGTCTTTTGCGCCCCTGTGAGGAAGCGTGTCTATGGCGTAGGGGCAGACGGTGAAGAGATTAACGCTTTCCATGCAAAGCTTACCTCTTCGGTCTTCAATGGGGAAATTTCAGTCCCGGAATCCGAACAGAACTTTGAGCCTGTCTTGCCCTTAAGTTTTGAGAATTATACCCCTGAAGGGGATTTCCGAGATACGGTTTTCATAAGCTCCGAGTTGCGTAAAGACGAACAAAATGCTATTCTTACAGCTTTTAGGGAAGTGGGAAAACCCCCTTATGTCCTATGCACCGTAGGCATGCTGATTGAAGGTTTTGATTTTCCTGGGCTTGAAGCCCTTATTTTGCTGCGTCCCACCCTAAGTATGCGGCTCTTTGAACAGCAGGTTGGAAGAGTTACCAGGCTTTCTCCTGTCTCAGGAAAGCAACAGGGAAATATCTTTGAGATTTCTGACAGTATAGATTCTCTCTACCAACGCTTTGGGGAAGGTGTATTTTCCGGGGAAAAAGTCGACCAGGTTCAGATGCTTCAGCCTGAGATCCGCCTTGAAGAGCTTTTCTCAGAAGGAGATGCAGCTCGGGCTATTGAGGAAGGAAAGATCGAGATTAAGAAGGTGGAACTTGGATCCCGAGGAAAAGGAAAAGGTGCTCAGGTAAGAGAAATCCCGGTAAGGCTTCCTCCTACTTCCATAAGGGCAAAATATTTCTCACGCCTGCTCGCACTGACTGAGGAGAAAGATATCGGAGCTTTTGAGCGGGAAAAACGGGAACTTATGCGGGCTACCCTGAGATTCAGGGTCAGAGAAGTAAGAGATGCAGAAGAACTTACAGAGCTTTCGGGCAATATAAATAAGCTCAAGCGGGAAGCATATGAAGACCACAGGCTAGGGGACGTTTCAAGGCGACACAAGCCCAAGGTTTTCGGAGAGACTGAATGGTTGCTGAAACTTCAGGCCTTAAATTCCCTCAAGTACGAAGGCGGACACCTCTCTATGCCCGAGAAAAACCGCATCTTAAAAACCCTGGGCTTCGACCCCGATTTCCGGAAAATAGACAGCCATAGGCTTAAATGCCTCAAACTCGGTTCGGCCCAGAAGACTATCCCTGATCTTGTAAAGGTGCTTGGGTTTGTAAGCCGCCTCTCGTCTTCTGAAACCTACCAGTTCCTTGACAAAAAGAAGAAAGAACAATGGAAAAGGGAATTTCTGCCTGCGGTTTACTGGGGTTTTTGTTTTGTCAAAGATTCTCCTGAACTGAAAGAACTTTTTGAGTCTACGGAATGGGACAGGCGGGTCAAAAATATTATTAGGCAGAAGTAATTTTGTAATAAGAATAGTTTTGGGAGAAAACTTATTGTAAAAATAATTTTGGGAGAACAGCAAAATTTTCTCCTTTTTTATTTACTTTTAATATCTGCTTAATCTTCTTCTGATTATTACTGGTCTTTAACGTATTCAAAGGTCCATATAGGAATTCCTTTTACCTCTCCTTTTTCTAGATGTTCCATCTCATGAGCCGCGCTATATGCCGGTGTACCTTTGAGCAGTATACTTCTTTTCTTCAGTTCCCTGATTGTTATCTTCCTTAGTTCTGGGTTTACCTCTGCGATTATCATCTTTTTCGCCTTCAGGGTTATATGGTAGGGCCTTTTAACAAGTTCTCTTTCTTCTCTTGCCCCACACTTTTCCAGCCTTGAGATCACTCCTTCTTCTTTTATGACCTCGGGATCGATAAAAAAGTATATCTTTTCTAGAGTGTAGCCTGTCTTGCTTTCTTCACTATAATAAGTGATCACATCCTTTACTGCAATGCTTTTCGTTTCTTCTGAGGCATAACTCCATGAACCCCCGGATTTAAGCGAAAGCAGTAAAGGAAGAAACAGCTCTTCTTCTATTCCAAAACTGGAAATCATATGCTTTTCCATGGCTGAAAATTTGAAGATTGCTCTTATTTCTTCGGCGTCCATATTCGCGTCCCCTTCCTTAAGAGTTTGAATCTTGAAGCCTATTTAATTTATTTTTCTTGCCGAAATATATCGAAACTTTCCATTGAATTCCTGTACTTTGATGAAATACAAACGTTTATATCTTTTCTAACTATAAGTTATAATTATAACTATCAGTTATTAAAATAACTAATAGTTAATTTTCTCGGTTATTGAAGTGTCTATTAAAGAGATAAAAGAACAGGAAAAAGAGCAAAGGCGAAATTATATCCTTGACGCGGCGGAAAAACTGTTTTTCACCAGAAGCTACGATGAAGTCTCGATGGATGACATCGCAAAAGAGGTGGAACTTAATAAAGCAACGCTTTATCTTTACTTTAAAAACAAGGAATCGCTTTTTTTCTCAGTTGTCCTGCGCGGGATAAAGATCCTGAATGCCATGATTGAAGAAGGTATAAAAAGTTGCAAAACAGGTATCCAGATACTGGGCATGATAGGAAAAGTGTACTTTGAGCTCATTGAAAGGTACCGGATTATAATCGGGCATATCTTTATTTCCGGTCTGGAATATTCGACCTTGAAGATAACAAAAATATGAATGAAGTTGCAAAGGAGATTATAAAGTTGCGCCAGGATACGTTTACAATAACTTGCAACGCAATAAATTCAGGAATCAATGAGGGCCTGATCCGGCGAGATACCGATCCAGTTGAAGTGACCGTTTTCTTGACCCTGATTATCAAAGGTCTCACGGAAATGCGGCCAGACTTCAAAAAATACTGGACAATAGGGAAATTTCTCAATATCAATTTTTCGTAGACGCTGCTGACTTTATACACCGGATGCTCATGAACACGGAAAATACAGATACAATGTGAACAGGTTTGTGTATCAAAGGACCGAAAAGTGAATTTTTCTTTCATATTAATCAGGACTTATTTTGAGACTTATTTTTAAGTGAAAACATTACAGGGTGGATTATAAATGCAAGAACCGACAAGCTTAACAGCCTCAAATGAAGTGAACACTAAGAGAAAAGGGTCCAGCAAAATGGCTGAGCTGATTGCTCTCCACAGGGTTGCAGAATCGAAAAAATCAGAGGGAGAACGCATATGTTATGACCCATACGCTGTCTACTTTTAATCCAGGAACTCTGGCATTTGCGGCATCCAATTCTGAAAAGACAAAAGAGATGTCGGAATATTATGAGAGGCTTTTCCCGGACCTCGGGAATTCCATTAGAGTGCGCGTTAGGTATTTTGACGATTTTGTAAAGAACTTTATCGATGGAGGACTTCGTCAGCTGGTCATTCTTGGAGCGGGGTATGATACAAGGGCATACCGGATTGAAGGCCTGAAAGGTAAAATCACGGTTTTCGAAGTTGATCATCCAGATACTCAGAGTGTAAAAATAGAAAAGGTAAAAGAAATCTTCGGTATCCTCCCGGATTATGTTACATATGTTCCTGTTGATTTTGAGACTGAAACCCTTGGAGAAAGTCTGGTTGCACAGGGGTATGACAGATCACTGAAAACTCTTTTCCTTATGGAAGGACTCACTATGTATATTCCTCCCAAAGTCATTGATGAAACATTATCCTTTATTGTAAGGAATTCAGGCAAGGGAAGTGCTATTCTATTCGATTACTATCCGCAATCGGTAGTTGATGGAACATGCGAACTGGAAGTGGGCAAGAATATTCTGAACTATACTACACAACAGGGAGAACCCCTTCAGTTCGGAATCAGGGAGGGAATAGTCGAGGCTTTTCTCGTTGAGAGAGGCTTTTCCAGGGTCCAGAATGTGACTGCTGAAGAGTACAAGAAAATGTACTTCCATGGAATAAACAAGGATAGAAAAGTATGCAATCTTTTATCCTTTGCTCAGGCAATAACCGAATGAGTACGAATGGAGCTTCACAGATAGAGAAATAAAGAAAAGTAAATAAATAATCCTATTACATCTACTCTTTGTAGGATTTGATACAATGGCTCATATTATTGTTGATGAAGATCGCTGCACAGGATGCGGCCTTTGCGTAAAGATGTGCTCTTCAGGTATTATCAGTTTGGCTGATGAATCAAATATCCCTCAGGTGCAGGATGAAAACGTTTCTCACTGTTTCTACTGTGGGCATTGTGAAGCTTTCTGCCCGTCTCAGGTGCTTATCCTGAACTTCCTTACGGATGAAAAAATTACCCTGCCTTCAGATGTAGGCAACATTTCTCCTGAGGATGTGGCTTTCTACCTCAAAAAACGCAGGTCTGTAAGACATTTTTCCGAGGAACCCGTTCCAAAGGAAAAAATTCTTGAAGTACTCGATATTGCTCGTTATGCAGCATCCGGAGGCAATGGTCAGCCGGTGCAGTGGCTGGTAATCTATGATCCGGAAGAAGTAAAGAAGATTGCTGGGCTCACCATCGAATGGATGAAACACCTGATAAACACCGACCACCCAATGAGCGGCTACGTTCCGATGCTTATTTCTGCATGGGAACAGGGAATCGATGTCATCTGCCGGGGCGCCCCTCACCTGCTTTTCGCCCACATACCCGAGAACAACCAGATTGCGCCTATTGACGCCACTATTGCCCTCACGCATTTTGATATCGCTGCGCCTGCGTTCGGGATAGGAACATGCTGGGCTGGTTTTGTTGCAGCTGCCGCTATGTCCTATGAACCTCTCCAGAAGGAACTCGACCTGCCTGCAGGACGAAAGTCTGCTTATGCAATGATGTTTGGTAATCCACAGTACAAAGTATATGGAATACCTCGCAGAAAACCCCTTGAAGTAACATGGAAGTAAAGTTTTTGAAAAGTTAAAAGGGGCTTTTCAATCCCTTTTTTCAGTCCCTTTTCCTCAAATACTCAGGAGCCTGAGGGATTTTGTGCATCATACCATATGACCTGCCGGACGGATAATACTCGGCTCCGAGCTGAATCTTGCCTGCCGTTTTTTCATCTGTCATGTATTCAATAAATTCAAAAGCCAGATCAATGCCAGCAGAAATGCCTGCCGAGGTCCAGATATTTCCATCTCTAACAATTCGATCTTCCACCACCTCTACGTCACCTAGTTTTCGCAGCTTCTGGAGTGAGGCCCAGTGGGTGGTGGCTCGCCTGTTTGAGAGCAGGCCGGCTCGATGGAGGAGAAATATGGCAGTACAGACAGAAAGCATAGCTTTGCAATTCTCAGCCTGCCGGGCAATGAATTGAATCAGCGAGGGATTCTCTACCTCTCTCTGTGTGCTTTCGCCACCTGGCACAAGGAGAAAATCCAGAGGAGGGCAATCCGCGAAGGTAACATGAGGATTTACGGACATTCCTTTGTTACAGATCACGGGCCCGGGATTTTCGGCAACCATGAGGCATTTCTCAGGCCCTTGGGCAAATTTGCTCCAGAGCGATATTATTTCCCACGGGCCGACAAGGTCCAGCTCTTCCAGCCCTGGGAAAATTAAAAATCCGAAATTCATGTGATAAGATTTGCGAATATTTTGT
>JAMXLQ010000066.1 GCA_024280975.1 Methanosarcina sp. | reverse complement strand
TGACTTTTTTCGTCATCACAGCCTGCAATGCCTTAGGAATATTTTTAGGGACTTCGACGTTTCTGAGAATATCCACATTACTCAGGACTCCAACCACTGTACGATCCATAGTTGATTTAACAACCGGAACTCTATTCTGCTTCGATTGCACCATCAATTTTGCGGCTTTTATAACATCCATATCAGGAGTAATCGTAGGGGACTGGCTTGCATACCCGCCTACTGTGACATTCGAGCGTGTAGAGGTGATCCTCAAGATATCCTGATCACTTAGCATTCCCACAAGCCTGTTTTCTTCGTCAACAACAACAAGGCTTCGAAGAAGGTAATCGCGCATCAGCTGACGGGCGCGAGTCACAAAATCTCCTTCTTTGATACTCACAGGCTCATCTGTCATAATCTCGCTAACATTCATTGTATGCCTTCCTAATTCTCTCTAAAAATATTTGAATATAAATATCTACACGTCGCAAATTATTCGTAATCTTCGCCTTCTTCTTGCCGGCAGTTTCCACACAGATACCTTCCGTCCACAAATCTAAGGTCATATGAGAAAACATTGCAGGATTCACATACACCCGTTTGGAAATCCTCTGCCTCTGAAATCTCTTCGATTGAGGGAACTGAGAGGAGAGCTTCCCTGTTCATGTCAATAAGCTCTTTGAGAATAGTATTAAGTCCGGGGGTTACCATCAGGATATCAGTGTTAGAAATCACTCCTATTACTCTACCGTTTTTCAGGACTGGCAACCTCTTAATATCTGCTTTTAACATTATCTCAGAAGCTTCTACTATACTTGTTTCAGGCTCTACGGTTATCAAAGGGGTTGAGAGAACTTCACTCGCCTTTACCTCACCTGGCTTTCTATCCTCTGTAACAATACCCTTCACAAGGTCCCTTTCAGTTATGATTCCCATAGCTTTGTTATTCTCGGTGATGATAACGCTTCCTGCATCACGACTGACCATTTCCCTTGCAATAGCAGGAACATCTGAGTTGATATCCATTACTATGACTGCTTTATTCATGACTTCAGCAACTGAGACCTCTCTTTCAATCTCTCTGCTGTGAATACCAGCGCTTATCTCTTTCTCAGCGTCGGTATCCTTTCCAGGTCCATCTGCCATCTACTGCCGTTCCCCCTTTTGTTCTGTACTTCGGCAATTAACAATACAAGATCCATAGTACAAGATTCATAGTACAAGATTCACAGTACAAAATTAACAGTACAAAATTCACAGTATAAAATCTGCAATGTAAAATTTACTATATAAGCTCACGATTAAAAGCTATTCAGGTCTCCAGTTTCCTATGGAAAAAAGCTCCATATCGGTTTAGCTTTCCCTCTAGCTCAGGCCCTCCAATTATTAGCTTTTAAAGACGATATTGTGGTGAGGCCCATAATCTCCGGATTTATTTTTTGCCCGCTCCCTCTAAGATATTTTCCCCATGTACTTTTCGGACGTTTTTATAACACTTATATATACGATTCAATGGTACATAACGATAACGGCATTTGCTTTTTTTGTAGAGCACAGAGGTTTGCGTGAGGTCAAGAACACGTTCTTTTTAGTTTCAGTTTGCCCATCATTTTTAAAAAAATTTATGGAATTCTCGCAGAAATTTTTTAAGTACCCCTTTGTTTCCACTGGAGGTATTTGCTGAGAATGAAAAATGTCCAGTCTTCTGAAAAAAGTGTTAGGAAGAAGTGCAGAAGAGAAGTATATTTTAGAAAGCAGACTTGTACAGTTTAGAAAAAAATTAAATTATATTTGTAATGCTTTCCATCTTTCTCACAGGAAATTTTTCATACCCCCTTATTTCCACTGGAACACACTTAGTAAACTTTTATCCTGAAAAATACGGGGTTAAAGAGTAAACCAGAACGTAGAAATCGGATGGAAAAGGAGAATAATTAAAGCATAATTACTCGGCTTCGGTTTCCGATACTTAGCTCGATTTCTTCATTCAGACCATATTTTGCATATGCATTAATTATTTGGATTTCTGAGTCAATATCAAGATCCTCGATTACATACGCCTGTTCTCCCCAGAGAGTTAGCCTAATACTACCTGTTTCGTCTTTAAGTCGGAGGTTTGCAACTACGTTCTCGGTCCCATCTTCCTTTTCAAACTCTCGGAGTTCCCCTATCTCGGAAACCTTCCCCTGGACTGAATAACTTTCTCCGGGGACAATATCAGCAATATCCGTAAATTTTTCTCTGTACTCAATTTCCTTCTCACTCTTCTGGATTATCCCTCTGCCTCCTAGATTGAGTTCCACCTGCTGACTGAAGGCATTTTCCCGAGAATAGGCATGGAGCACCTCTATGGTCTCGTCAAAATCGACTTCATCCAGAAAGCTGGTTTTCTCATCCCAGAGAGTCAGCCTAATTTTGCCTGTGGAATCGCCAAGGAGAAGATTTCCTACTCTTCCTATTGATCCGTCTTTTTTCTCAAAGGTACGGATTTCTCCGATATCAAGTATCTTTCCGGAAGTGTTGATATCGTTCATATCAGCCCTGATATCCCCAATTGGGGTAAATTCCTCTTCATACTCGACTTTTTTCTCACTTTTCTTGATTATGCTTCGGTTTCCCACTTGCAGCTCAACTTTCTGAGTAAACGCGTTCTCCCGTGCATAAGCATTGACAAGCTCCACAGTATCTCCATATTTTATATGATCCAGGAACTCGGTTTTGTCATCCCACAAGGTCACTCTGATTGTGCCTGTAGTATCTCCAAGAAGCAGATTTCCTACCTTTCCGGAGTTACCATCTTTCCGCTGGAAGGTTCTTACCTCTGAAATTTCCAGGACTTTTCCTGTCAAATTCAGGTCTCCCATGCCATCCTTTATATCCTTTATTTTCTGGTTGCTAGCAGCCACATCAACTTCTTCCTCACTTTCAGCTAGGACCCCGTTGTTTCCTATATTGACTTCTACTCCTGAGTATCCCTGCTTTGCATAGCCCCCGATCTGGAGGTTTTGTCCTATTTTGATTTTTCCGGTTTTTATGAGATCTGCCATATTGTCCCAAAGAGTTACCCTAATTTTTCCGGTCTCATCTCCAACGATTATGTTTCCTACTCTACCTATCGTCCCGTCGTTTCGAGTAAACTCTTTGGTATCAAAAACCGAAACTACCCTTGCAACAAAATTAACTGGCCCGCTCTCAGCTGTGATATTTTCAATTTTCACACTGTCCCGACCTACATCTGAGAATCCAAGTTCGTTGGCAACTAGCATGGCAGCCATAGATTCATCGCAAAGCCCTCCCATGCTTTCGACTTTTTCCTGTACACGCTGCAGGAAATCTTCTTTACTGATAACATGGCTGAGCTTTTTATAAATCGATTCAATATCTGTCATATTATCCCCTTAATGTACAATCTTATCATGAACGTTTGTTATTTGTCTTAGTTACGTGGCAATAGTTGTTGGTAATGGTTGCTGCTTTGAATCCAGTTCCGATATCATGTGTAAAATCCAAAATTGCTTTATCAGAGTAATAAATTGCAAATCTGAGTACCTTATGAAAAATACACACTCCAGTTAAGTTTCAAGCAAGATTTCAGATTTCAGATTGCATACTTTAAGCTATATAGTACACTTCAAATTTACACTCTTTAATGAACGAACAATAAGAAAGGCAATAATTAAATATCTTCCAAAGTCCCTTTTATGTTTTTTGATTTCAAAGTCGGATTATTTCAAGATTTATTATTGTAAATTTATTTTTATAAGTTTACTTCGCTAAGTTCAACTTCCTAGATTCTATTTTTTTATATTTTTATTTTAGCCGCAAAATGTGCTGGAGCAGTCCACTAATTCTGTCACTATAAAGTTTACGGATTGTGACCTGATAGTAGTTTGAAACTAAGCCCATGGAGCATATATGAAGATGCCGTTTAACTGATCTTCAACTAGGAGCCGAAGGACTCAAGTCGGTTCTTCATGAAGTCCTTATAAAGCGCTTGAATACGGTGGCTGTAAAAAGTACTTTAGGTATTGTGCTACGGTATGCAAGCAGTCCTACTAAAGATTACCGCATGCCCAATGAAAGTATTTCTCAACAAAGCAGAAACAATATTAATAAACTATATCCATGTTTTTCTGGTGCTTATTGGTTTAATACAAGTGGAGCTAATCCCAAAACCAATTTTATTCTCAAAATCGTTGAATTTTTAAACTGTTTTTAGTGATCTGAAACTCGATTGCTTATTCGGAATACAAGATTCAGAGAAGCAATTTTTAGTTTTGGGATGAGCTCGTAAAACAAAATCCATTTCCTTTCAAATATGTCAAATGTAAACTCATACCTAAATGTATACTCCACACTTTTCATTCCTGCATTTATGAGATCTCTTGGAGCTTCTTATTTTGAAGTAGGCTTTATGATGAGTGTTTATTCTGCTGTGACTTTACTTTTCTCCTACGGAAGGCTTGCAGATTTTTACCTTCTGCGCACATTGCTACTGGGAAGTTTCAAATTTCTAGTTACGGCTTTTCCGGCTTTTCGGCTTCAGGGAAACAACTTTAGAAGTTACTGTTCCGGCAATTTAGGTTTTTATTCTACAAATTTTTGAAGAGGAGCTTAAGGCAGAGAACAGCTGAGAAATATAAAATTTTAGCTTAGCAGTTTTGTCAAAATGAAACTTAATACGAAACCTTATTTATGGTAAAGTTTCATTATGTACGTGATACCATGATTCGAAAATGCACTGAGCACGGCTATTTTAGAGGAGGCAGCTGTCTGCAGTGTAAACACCCTGGAAGATACCTGCTGGACGACAGTAAGGAAGAAAAGCTTGGCAGGTTTGTATCTGGCACTCTTCGGCATTTTCCAGCATCTGCGGGAGTTGAGATGGACAGATTTGGCTGGGTGAATCTCAACGCTTTCTGCGATGTCATGAGAAAGCGATACAACTGGATGAGGAAAGAATACCTTTACGCCCTTGTAGAATCCGATGAAAAAGGAAGGTATGAAATCTGTGATTCCAGAATCAGGGCACGTTACGGGCATTCTGTCAATGTTGATCTGGATTACGAGGAAAGTAATTCTCCATACCTGTACTACGGGGTAAGCCCTGAAGAAGTCGATGTTCTGTTAGAAAATGGAATTTTCCCGATAAAACAAAGATACGTCCACCTCAGTACTTCATATGAAAAGGCAGTAGAAGTGGCTCTTATTCATACTGAAAGCCCTATCATCCTTCAAATTGATGCTTTTAAAGCGCAGGAAGATGGGATCTCTCTAAAACTTGCAACCTTTGACATAGTACTTGCGGAAAATATACCTCCTGAATACCTTTTTGTCGTTGAAGACTGACTCTAAGGATTCCAGCAAATTCTTCTTGGTACTTTTCCTTCTCTTTTTCTCTTTTCCTTCCTGTTCCTTTTCCCTTTCTTTTCCTTCTCTTTCAAGTATCTATCTTTCTTTCCCTCTTTCAACTCACAGATACTTCAAAAAGGCCTTCCTTTTCCTCTATTCTGAATTTAACATCAAGGAACTGTTCAGTAACCCAGATATTTGTCGCAGCATGAAGAGAAAGTTCACGGACAGTGTAAGAACTATTTCTTGCAAGAGCCATGTATGGTATTAGCTGGTCTGCTAGATGTACGTCCACAGAAGTTCCTGCTCTAAGTTCAGGAATAACTTCATCTGCAGCAGCTTTACCTACTTTTTCTGCGGGAAGCCCTCTTTCCCCAAGGGCACTCCCACCTATAAAGCCTGTCCAGAGGGTTATTCCGCTTCCAGTGGAAAAAGCTTCAAAAGATTGAGTCTCAATCTGGGATGGATACCCAGTTTCCATTAATCTCGTACTGGCAGCTTCAGCCTGGCGTAAAGGTACATGAGCCGGAAGATTCGAAGCATGAGAAATCCCCTGGATTTCTTCCTCTTCTTTTAAAAAATGAAAGCCTTGCAGTCTACATGGTTTAAAAAAAGCTGAAACTTTTCCTCCACCTTTAGGGTAGTAGCCATGTTCCTTCAGGACTAGGCTGCCTGAGTAACCAAGTCGCTCCAGAGCCCTGAAGGTTACATTCTGCAGATAATGAATTGTTGGAGACCAGGCTACATCAGTTCCCCCTCTTACTGCAAGTTCTACCTCTTCTTTTGCAAACGGCAGAGCAGGCATAATGCACTGAAGTAGCAGGGTTATGCTTCCTGCGGTTCCGATATCAATATCATACTTACCCCCCTTTATTTCCACTGGAGCAAATGAAAGCTCAGTAGAACCTGGAAAAAGTCCCGAAACCTGAGCTCCACAGATCCTGGCTGCAGTTTCGAGAGCCTTTAAATGTTGCTGTTTCAGGCCTGAGTTTGGCCTGTTTTTCCTGATGTTCGTAATCCTGATCTCTTTCCTAGTAACTGCGGAAAGAGCAACAGCCGTTCTGACCAACTGCCCTCCTCCTTCACCGTAAGAGCCATCGATTTCTAACATTTCTTTCCCCCATATTTCCTGCTTTCGTCTTACTGTCTCCCACTGCCTTCTTTCTCTTTTTCTCCTCTTTCTCTTATATTTCGGATTGCGGCTTTTACAGCCGGCCGGAGAGGGTCCACAAGCATAGAGACTGGAGGTGCGTAGCAGGTTTCCAGATCAAGGAGATCTCGAATTGTGGTTTTTTTTCGGATGGCAAGAGAAAGGGCATCAATCCTTTCTTTTATTCCCTCCCCTCCGGCAAGTTGCGCACCCACCAAAATCTCATCTTTGAAGAGAAGTTTGATGTACAAATCTTTCCGACCCGGATAATAGGAAGCTCTTGTACGCCCTCGGGAAAATCCTGTAATTATCTTTATTCCATGGCTTTCAGCCTCTCTTGTGGTAATGCCAACTCCACCAAATTGTAAATCTCCTGCCACGGCTACCCATGGGTTGGCAAGCGGACCGAGAGTAGTAAGTTTTCCCGTGATATTGTTGCCGATTATGTCGGCCATGTGTCGGGCTGTTGTACCCAGTTGACTTAACTTAGCTTCCCCTGTTATAAGATCCGTTACCTCCACACATTCCCCACCTGCATACACATAGGAAAGAAATCCTTCTCCTGTCTTAACCTGAAGTTTTTCATTTACAATTACCCCCCCAGCTTTCCCGATTTCAATTCCGGCATTCAGAGCAAGAGAGATCTCAGGTCTAACTCCAGTTGCAAGAAGCACAAGATCTGCAGGAAACTGTCTATCCCCCACGTATAGCTTTTTTTCTTTCCAGAAACTTTCAGGAAAAGTCACAGGTTCCCCAGAGATTACTTCAATTCCGAGATTTTCCAAATGTGCCCTTATGATTTCAGAAGTATCAAGATCCAGTTGTTTGGAAAGCAGGTTTTTACTTCTACTTACGAGGAAAACTTTGATTCCCCTTCTAGAAAGCGCTACTGCACACTCTATTCCTATTGTTCCTGATCCTATTATGCAGACTTTCTCAGCAGTTTCCAGGGCTTTTTCAAAAAACATTCCATCGGAAAGACTTCTCAAGGTAAAGATCCCATAAGGGAGAATATTTGCGCCGCCTGTTAGAGGTACAAAGGGCAGACTGCCTGTGGCAATCACGAGTTTGTCAAAAGGATAAAGCCCCTCCCCTGTCCGAACAATCTTTGAATCTAGGTCTATTGAGCTGGCACACTCGTTCAGCCTGACGTCTATCTGGTTTTTTCTGAAAAATTCCTGAGGTTTTACTATCAGTTTTTCAAAACTCTCAATTTCTCGACCCAGAACAAAAGGAATTCCACAGTGACTGTAAGCAGTATGGGAATCTCTTGAAAGTACGGTAATATCAAAATCACTCTGTCTTCGAATTTTGGTAGCAACTGCCATGCCACAGGCTCCTCCTCCTATAATAACCACTCTTATAGGATCTCTTTTTTCAGGGCTCTGTGCGGAGATTACTTTCTGAATTTCTCCCTTAACCTCGGTTGTGTTCTGGATATCATCTATAGTGCTTTGTGTGCCAAACTCGCTTCCCATACTCTTAGTAGTTGTATCTAACGCCTATATAGGTTTTTAAAATGGTTGAAAACTTCAGGCGAATGAGTAGAAAGTTTAGTAAAGAGTTTAATCAGGCTCTTTTTGAAAAATAAGTCCCTTGAAAAATCTGCCTTCTACGTCGAAAAAGATCTCTGGTATCATTTGAAAAGAGCGAAAAGTACTTGTGGTGTTCAAGAGGGTCTGAACGAGCGAGTTTGGGAGTGGGGGGTTAGTACATAAAAAAGTTTCTATGTCTCGCCCGTTCAATTTTTTACAAGTCTTTCGTTTTATATATACTTTTCTAAATTTTTCCAGCCCATTCTTTTTTACAATTTTTAAATCTCTTCCAAAGTTACTCTAAAACGTCTCTTTAGAGGTTGTTTTGAAAGTACAGTATTTTCAAAAACTCGAACACGAAAAACTATCCAGGTTTGATTAAATTTTTTTAAATAACCACAAAGTTCTTAAAGCCTGCCGGCATTAAATACATGAATTTAAAACATGTGACGCACAGAGTTCCTCATTTGCCAGGATTCCTTTTGAGGCGGGTGAGAACTGTTCTGTCAGGTCATATCATTGATTAACAACTTCATCTATTCACCATTGCTAAATTCGTAAAGATAATCCGATGTAGCTAATTCACATGCAAATATAATAAAAACTTCAGATTTACTACATTATCATTCAGGGCTAAAATAATTACTCAATATAAAAATAGAATAGAATTCATGCATCATCACCCATTGAAGTAAAGTCAAAAAGTGCTCTCAATAAACCTGATATGCATTTCACTTATCACTTACCGATTATCACTACGGATCCCCTAATTTACGGGATAGGGCATCTAGCACATTTTGGCTGCTCATGCCTGAATTTCCCTCTTGTCAGGGATATGTCTTGAAAACTTGAGTTATCAGGCTCATTAAAAAGTGAACGCATTTTTGGCTTCCGGCTCTAAATTCATTCAGGGCCATGATAAAAACTTATGTTAGGGCAAGGGCTTTCGGGCAGATATGGAAAGCTTCAGGAACAATACAGGGATATTATTGTATGCCCAACTTGAAAGTCAGAAGCTTCTTTATCTCAGAGAGCTGTAAGCTAGGCTGATACAGGCCTGGAACTTACCAAATTCTCATAAGGTAAGAACTTCCAATAAATTGCTTAACTTCTGGCATTCTGCTGGATAAGGTCTCCTGGCATAAGTTATTGAAACTCCAGGCAGGTAGGAACTTTCTTTCAGGCGATAGTTGTCATTAATTCTTAAATCTGCCTCTTCAAGGGTGTTTTATCCCTGAATCGGTATGAAATCTGATTTTTTACTATTTTTGCACTTTACGAGTTTTCGGAGTATAAAGAATAATTTATGTTGTCAGGAAACTCGATGATTGTAATCCAGAAAAGCAATCAATCGCAATTGTTAGGAATAAAATTCCTGTGGAATGTTGTTTAATAAATTATCACGATAAATCATTCACAATATCTAAGGAGAATTCACATGCAAAATACGGATACTACAAAGTACATCATTCATTCTAAAATTAACGCTGATGGGGTAATTGAACGTCCTGATATCGTAGGTGCGATCTTTGGGCAAACTGAGGGACTACTCGGGGCTGATCTTGACCTTCGTGACCTGCAAAAAACTGGCAGAATTGGCAGGATCGAGGTAATGGTTACGGCTAAAGGAGGAAAGACCAAAGGAAATATCTTTGTTCCCTCGAGCCTTGATAAAGTCGAAACCTCAATTCTTGCCGCGTCTCTTGAGACCATTGACAGAGTGGGACCCTGCAGCGCCAAAATTGAGGTTTTCCAGGTAGAAGATGTAAGAGCTGTAAAGCGCAAGAAGATTATTGAAAGGGCAAAACTCATTTTTACCAAAATGTTTGATGAAACTGTGCCCGAATCTCAGGAGCTGGCTGATGAAGTCAGGCAGTCCGTAAGGATTGATGAACTCACTTACTACGGAAAGTCCAGAATTCCCTGTGGGCCGAATGTACTTAACTCAGATGCTATCATTATTCTCGAGGGGAGAGCCGACATTCTGAATCTGCTCCGCTATGGCATAAAGAATACTATCTGTGTAGGTGGAACGAACATCCCCCCCGAAGTTGCAGAACTTACTAAAAAGAAAACAGTAACAGCTTTTACGGATGGGGATCGAGGAGGAGAACTCATAATACGTGAGCTCCTGCAGGTGGCAGACATTGATTACGTTGCCCGTGCTCCCGATGGGAAATGCGTAGAAGATCTTGTCCAAAAGGAAGTTATAAGGGCTCTGCGCCGGAAGGTTCCTGTAGAACAAATTATCGAGAAATATGGAATCCAGGAGCGAGAAGTCGAAGAAGGTGCTTGCAGAGTAGAGAGGAGTTCCAAAAGAAAGATAAGAGCACCTGAAATTACCCCTAGAATTGCTGAGAAGAAGCTACACAAGCGTGTTAAAGTTCATAGGGTCTCTCCAAAGCCAGACCTTTACGGAGAGGAACCCCCGAAAGAAGAAACGAAAGAAGCCGAACCTGAAAAAGTTTTTGAAAGAGTCCCTGAAAAAGTCTCGAATATAACTCCTGTAACTGAAGAAAAAGTCAAAACAAGGCCTGTCACCGCAAAACCCCAGATTTTAGCAAGGGCAGTTCCTGTTGCCGCCAGAATTCCTAGGGAAAAATCCGCTGAGAAGGTTTCGGTAGCTGTTAAAGTTCCCGGAGGTGAGGCAGTCAGGGTCTCTCCTGCCCCTGTAAAGGCGGTTTTCGTTTCTCCTGAAGCTGCTAGGTTCAGGCCTCATGTAGAAGCTCTAAAAGGAACTTTAACGGCCAGAATTCTTGACTCTCAGGATAAGGTAATAGAGGAGATTGCAGTTCGGGACCTTGCGAGCAGGCTAAAGACATATAGAGATAACATCCAGAGTGTAGTTTTTGATGGTGTAATTACTCAGAGGCTAGTTGATATTGCTTCAAGTAACGCAATTAAGAATCTCATAGGTGTGAAGATAGGGAATATTGCCAAGGTTCCTGCTGACATGGAAGTTTTGACCGCAAGCATGCTTTGAGATATACTTTTTTTCTCTCATTTCCTATTTTCTTCTCGATTCGAGTGCTTTTATTTTTTTTCAAAACCTAGGTTTCTTTCAGGAATCGTTGGCTCTTCATCCATCGGTTTTAGAAAGTCGAGATTCTAATATTGTCACTATTATACAGTTAATTCTATCTGGATTTCGTCTTGTGTAATGTTTATGTATGGAGCCTTGTAGGTTCACCACTATTTGGCATTATTTCACACCACGATGCTAAACTTCACACTTTCTACCATAATCTCTCATTATTTATCATATACATTATATGGAAAACTTTATCATCTAAAACTAGGAAGCAAATTTCCTCGGACAATTCTTTTATCTGATCCAAGGTAATATTAAATTGATCTTGTAAAACTGTAGGTCTGTTCGCTATGCACAAGGAAGAGCTAATACAACTGCACACATATATGGCCCAAATGAAAAGATATTTTGAAAGACACGGGGTAACACACGAATTCGATGACTACAAGGCTTTATCCATAAGCCCTGTACACATTCACCGGAGCAAGGCAGACCACAAGCGCGCAATTTTCATTTTAGGAGGCGAGCTTGCGACTCTCATGTCTCGGGATGACCCTATCTTTGAGGAAACATCAACCCCAGCCCATATGAGGGAATCACTGAATTCCGTCATCAAGCTCATGGGTAATAACTGATAGGGCCCTTGAAAGTGACAAAGAATTCGTTGTCTGAAAGTAAAGGTTCCATATATTTTTGTTTTGAGATCAGGAGACGGTAAGGATGAAGATGCATTTTCATCACCATCCCATCCTCTCCATCTGAGTAATATTTTTTCTCAGTCCAGCAGGGTACAAATCCTATGGACCTATATAGTTTTTGTGCCCCTGTGTTACTATTTCTTACTTCGAGCCTTGCGTATCGAAGCCCGTTCACAACAAAAATGTCACAGATAGCATGAATCAGTTCTGTTCCTATTCCTCTTCCCCGATATTCTTGTTTGACACCGACAGAAAAAATGTGTCCTTCGTTTTCAGCAGAACGATAGCCTACAATGTATCCTACGATTTTTTCGTCCTGTTCCGCGACAAGAAAGCCGTCCCCTACGGTTTCATAAAAGCTCATGTACAAGAGGGAGTTGTGCTCCGAAAAGGCCTCATCTTCAATTTCAAGTACTTCCTGGAAGTCCTCAGGTGCAAAACGCCTTATCATAATATCTAATACATTCCTACCATTTTATTATTTCTTGGAGAAGAAAATTCTTTCTGAAGCTTTGCAGTCCGGATTTTATCCCTACTTTAGTAGAACTTGTTTGATAGATTCGCATGTGAGCTCAGAGTTTCTTGACATGCCTGACATCCACTGCAACTCCTCTACTGGATTTCACCATTTCCTCTCCACTCATCACAGCCCTACCTACACAGAGCGCTTTTTTCCCAAGTACAATTACCTCATCATTGGACCGTATGCCCGGATCGGCTTCGGTAACCCCTGGGGCAAGGATGGAACCGCGTGGGAGAAAA
>JAMXLQ010000065.1 GCA_024280975.1 Methanosarcina sp. | reverse complement strand
TTTTCACACTTCTACTAATAAGTATAGAAATGATTAAAATAAAATAGAATATATAAAAATAAGATTTATAAGTATATTAAGCTTTTGAAGTAAAATTGAAGGCCATTAAATTTTAGATTATACTTTTATTTTTGTAAATCTTAAAATTAAATATATATTTGAATTTATTTTTAGGATTATTTTTGTTAGATGAGATATCACAGATTTCTAGCATGCCATTTTTGTCCCCCCTTTGATCGAATTATTATTTTCTCTTATTAAACCTTTAAGGATAGATCATTTACATTTAACCTCGCCTTAACAAATCTTATATTAAAATATAGATAAGTAAGTTCGGTTAAAACTGTACAATAGATATTTTCAATCCCTTTCATTGTGGATTTTTAGAAGAGTTTGCTTGCAAATAATCTTATATATGGCTAACTACAAATCAAAATGCATGAAAGGATTTTCTACTAATATAGAAAAGGCAACTTTGGAAAATAACAATTTCCGCAAGGTACTCTATACCTCAAAGTATAGCCAGCTTGTACTTATGAGCCTCAAGCCTGGAGAAGAAATCGGAATGGAAGTGCATGAAGAAAATGACCAGTTTTTTCGTTTTGAGCAGGGGAAGGGGAAGTGTATAATTGACGGGAACGAATACGAACTCAGTGACGGTGTTGCAGTGGTTGTGCCTGCCGGCGCTCAGCACAATGTGATCAACACTTCGAAAACGGAAGAGCTGAAACTCTACACAATTTATTCGCCGGCCCATCATAAGGATGGAATCGTGCGTGCCACTAAAGAAGAAGCTGAGGCCAATCCAGCTGAATTCGACGGAGTAACTACGGAATAACGGTTCATCCCTGCTACGACCATTGAAAATGCGATATCGAATGTTTTATTTTTTATAAAACGATATTATTAGTTCTCTTTTTTTGAAACGGTAGTTTTTTCAATCGTTGTTTCAGTAGATCTTGCTATCGAATAGTTCCCATATAATTACTCGACATCACTATAGATAGAAACTATTACATCCCTAGTTGTACAAGCTCAACAAATTGGCCAATTACTAGAGGAGCGATAACCGTAATTGCCCGCTAAACTGGACGATGTTCAGATTATAACCTCAGATACAGATCTTCCCAGTGATTTGGGAAGAGGCTCTGCATATCCCAGACGCAGTAAAAGTTGGGGGTGCATGCTGCCTGCGGACAATATCTTCTGTAATTTCTTTTTGAGTTCCGGCACTTCACATGGCTGATTGATGTGGGCATTTTTTATACCAAGAGCTGTGGCATATAATGTCAGCCTTTCGAAACTTCGCCCGGTATTGATCCAGGAGTCCATATCGTCGTTTTCCGATAGTACGACCATCAATGCAGACGAGCTTCTTATGCACATTTCATCTTTTTTCGATTGACCCTTAGCGTTCAAAAAGAATTTCATTAAAAGTTTCCCTATTATACGAGAGGATGAGGGATTTCCCATGGCCTTTGAGCTAAGGCCGTACGATATCGATTTGCTTCAGCCTCGTTGAACCTTATCCATGAAATCAATTCCTGCATAAAATCCCGGTCATTCATCTGTATGCTGTTGCCTTCCTTAACAAGTTCTATTATTCCTTCTACTTTTTCAGAGTCCGTCACAAAAACTGCCGATACTCCCTTTTCTAATGGCAACAATGCAAGCCTTTCCATGTCAGCTTCAGGAATAGATCGTCCATCATATCGTCTTCGAGTACTCTGCTTTATAGAAATGGCATTGAAAAGCCAGTCATTATTGGCTTTGCCATCTACAGGCTCAAGATTTACAGAAATAGCCCCATCCTCAAAAGAGTATCCCACCAGTGCCCTGTATCCTTCATGCCCGGCAGCTATTACCAGATTCTCCAGTGCACATCCGAGGCTTATATATAGCTCCCTGTCCAGAGGGTCAACGACCGGAAGTCTCCTTAAGAAATCAGGAAAAATAAGAACCCTGTTCTCTTTTACCCTGAACCTCCAGGGCTGCGTATTATGCCCCGAAGGAGCCATTACTGCGTGATGTATAAGTCCTGTCATATCCGGCATCGGTTCACCTGCAATGGTGTATAAGATATTTAAAAAAGAGGAGTTTTACTATTTTTACATTTCTTCCAGCAATATCTCAAGAATTACAAATTTGGCCTGTTAGGACAGTATATGTTCAGTTGGATATTTAGCTGCTCGATAAGAGTTTCAATCCTTGTTTTAATGGATCTTACTTACGAATATATATTTTTTAATCAATGCTAGTGAAAATGTTATTTCGTCCATTATTTGAAATTATCCACTAGCTTGTAAGCAGCTGAAGAAATGATATCATCTATTTTGTCTGCATTCTTGTGGCGAGTCATATAAACTATAACAATTGCCAAGACTGCTATAGTATAAACAATATCCATCCAAATTGTGTTAATTATCTCTCTCAACATATATATCACCCTATCTAATCTACGGGTTTAATTTACCTTGAAGCCGTTTCAATTATTGCTTTATTGGATCTTTCTATTGGATAGATAAGTAAAGTAAGTGAATATTATACAATTGGTAATTTAAATCCTTTTTTGGTAGATCTTGCTGAGAATTATTGAAATAAAATTCATTGACGGGAAAACAGTTTCAATCCCTGTTTCAATTGATCTTACCCACGAATAGGATTATCTATTAAGTTGAGTTGATCCATTTTCAGATATAAATCTTCGAGATCTGAGTACTGGAAATTTCTCTTTCCTTTTCCTAATTATCCAGTCAATGGTCTTTTGTATCATTTATGTGGCAATGTCATCTTAACTAGTCTGGAATAAATTATATGGCAGCTGGAAAGAACGGTAAAAAGTCAAATTTGAGTCATACATACCTAAAATTAGGCAAACAACATTAAATATATAAATGTATTCTAGTTAATAAATTATTATTTATGTGGTATGATATCCTTTTTCAATCCTTGTTTTAGTGAATCCTGCTCACGAATAATGCAAGTATCAGCAAATACACTTCTCGGAAATAGAAAATTGGTACTTGAAGAAGTCCAGAAAGAAATATCCTCAGTCACCCAGATAGCTGCAACAGCAGAAATTTCGAAAGGAATGATTTATAACCGTCTTCGGGAACTAAAAGCAATGGTATATAGCAGGCGGAGAAAACGGGTATATTGTAACCTATGCTGGAAGAATTGCATAGATTTAACTTGAAAACAGGCTGTAAAAATCTTTTCAATTAAATTAATCAGAAAATACTTTTCTTGATCAGATAAACTCTCAAAGCCAGCTCTCTTACTTTTCCTCCCCAATCATTCGCACTCAATCTCAATTAATGAAAAATGAGGATATCAAATACCTTACATTACCGAGAAAAGCTCTAAAAAATCAAACTGGGTAGAACGTTATTATTAAAAGCTTCATAAATGTTAAGTTCGTGCCATAGCTGGGTAAATAGAACAAAATACTTGTGAAGAGATCCTTCAAACTGTAACGTAGAAAAAAAATTGTGTGACGAAAGTTCCTGCAGAATTCAATTGCAGGAAAAAAATACAGGAATAAAGGGGGAACACTTGGGGGTAAGGAGCAAAGATACAGTATGGGGGTACTGTGTCGGAAAAGTTCCTTACTCCCTACAACTACTCACTTTTAGAAACTTATTAAAATTTCTTAGTTTGTTGGGATTTTCCATCTGATGTTTCTTATTTTTCCACTATTCTTACATTTACGTTCTTACATCTCACTTTTCCGTTTATTGAAAATGTAAGATTATTACTTTTCTATTCTTACGTTTCAATCTTCCATTACTACAAATTCTTATTATTCTGGTTTTCTTTAAAGATTCCGGCACTTAGCTCAGGCTTTTTCAGTTATTTTTTCATAGCTTCAGCTCTCATGTCTTCTGGCATTTTCTCGATTGCGTATCTGAGAGCGGTTCGAGGCATCTCTTTTTTGTTATTCATAACATAATCGAAGACTTCCTGCCGGTGGGGTTTGCTTGCTTCTTTGAGCATCCAGCCATAACCTTTCTGGACCAGATCGTCCTTGTCCCTGAGTAGGATGTCGGATATTTCGAAAACCTCACTCAGGAAATTGCCTTTTCGGGCAGGTAGAATAAGGGTTACTGCGGCCGCTCGCCTTACCCACCTGTTATCCGACCGAGCCCAAACCTTAAGGTTTTCTATATACGCCGGGAATTTTTCTATAAAAGAGCCGACGGTGTGATTGCAGAGAGTGTCACATTTCGCCCAATTGTTGATGTAGTTTTCAATCCAGTATTCAAAGGTAAAGAAATCGCCCTCAGAATAATCATTTCTTACCTGGTAGGCCCACTCGGCTGCAATAAAGGCTTCTTCGCAATAATCGGATCGAAAAAGTTCTTCGCACAGGGCAAAGATTTCTTTTTTGTTTTCGGACTTTATCTCATTAAAATAATTTTTCGCGATTTTTCCGACAAGTGCAGATCTTACCCCGTAGCAAAAGACTTCTTCTTTAAAAAAGCGAGAACTGCTGGCTTTTGTTTTCTCATCCACATTCAGAGTCAGTTCCTCTCTGATTCTAGATATAATACTGGGTTCCACAATTCTCTATTTAATTAGAGGTATACTTATTTTTATTTATATATTAGCTAAATTTATTTTTAAACACTTAGCTGAAAAATAAAAAATTGGGAAAAATAAAAAAGGAGCCTGAAAATGTTTTTCAGGAGAGAAATTCAATCTTTGTTTATGTCCGAAGTAAAAATTCGCCCTCAGGAGCTCTTTGATGCCGAACGTTTCCTTGAGATAATAACACACACAGACCTTGAGTTCATCGAATTTCCTATAAAAACGCTTGAAGAAGAAACGTATTTTCTGCAACTGAATGAAGCTAAAAGAAAGGCTAACTTTGAGTACAATTATTCCATCCTTTACTATGGAAAACTTGTGGGAGCCTGCGGGATAAGAATTGACCAGCATAGGCCCTGGATAGGAGAAATCGGATATTTCATTGACAGGGACTATCAGGGAAAGGGAATTGCAACCGAGGCTGTAAGACAGCTTGAAAAAGTCGGATTTGAGAAACTGGATTTGCAAAGGATTGTTATCCTTATGGATACCCGAAATTTTGCAAGCGAGCGAGTGGCCCAGAAATGCGGGTACGAAAAAGAAGGAATCATGAAAAAAGTCAATAGGGTTGGAGAAGATTATTACGACTGTTTCCTTTATGCGAAAATCCGGTAAAAAGAAAGCAGGTAGGAAGAAAGGAAAAGAGTCACATAGGCCAGAAAGAGAAAAGTTACGGACCGGAAAGAGAATAAAACCGTAAAAAGGGAAGGAAAAAACAGCCGGCTACATGAACTTGATCAATCAGATGAGTCCAATAGCCTGTATAAGGCTGTTTCCATACCAGATAACCATAAGGTTATTTACGGTTACAAAGATGCCCACGGATTCTATAATACGTTTTGTAAAAGCCCACCTCGCCACTGACGTTTTTATCAAAGGAGCTGCGTAAAAAAGCAGGAAAATAAAACCTACTTTAACAAGTAGAAGGTGATAGATACCATAGTTTTCCAGAATCATGGCAGGAACCGGATTATATTCTGTACCTTGAGGTAGAGCGTAAACAGTAGAGGCCCAATCTCCGATTACATAAAAAAGAATGATAAAACGTATCTCGTAGAGGTAAGAACTGAACGAACTCCGAGTATTGTAGACTTCCAACAAAGAACCCCCATAATACCCTGTTTTTCGGTAGAAACAAAACTAGACTATAAGATTATATAAGCGCAAGAAACAAACGCAAGAAACTAAGATAGAGTTTAAGAATTTTGAGGAAGAAATTTATTAAGAATTTTAAGAGGCCCTATAGTGTTGAAAAAGCTTTAAAAAAGATTCAACGAAATCGACAAGTTTCGAGAGATAACAAGGCGACTACATTTATTTTTGAACTTTTTTACCACTCAGAACAATTCAGAAAAAAAATAATCAATAAATAACTTGGAAAGAAAAATTAAGAAAGGTATTATTCAAAGTTGTTATTTCTGGTTGACATATGTGATTGTTGTCCAGGGTTATTATCAGGTGATTATTATCAGGTAGCTTGTTATTACTCGGGTTGTTATCCGTAACATTACCCACGATGTTATTATCGTTGTACTCATGATTTTCCATATTCATTATCCTTTAGTATAAATTCCTGAGTGAGTTAATGCAAATATTTATATCTGGAACCATAAGTTGGTTTGCTCATAAAAAGAATTGAGTGGAATCTTAAATTCAGGCATTTGCAAGACTTTTATTCCAGATTTTCAGATAGATGATAAAAATGACTCAAAATATAAACTTTCCAGAGAAGTCTGATTTTCCTTCTTTACTGGAACTAAAAAATGTAACCATTGTTAGGGGTGGGAGAAAAATCCTTGACTCGGTATCCCTGTCTGTTGGACATGGGGAGCATGTTGCAATTATTGGGCCTAATGGCTCAGGAAAATCTTCCCTTATCAAGACATTTACAGAGGAATATTACCCTCTTGCATCAGCAGAAGGACTTGTTCTGAATATCATGGGCAAAAGGACCTGGAATGTCTTTGAGCTCAGGAAACTGCTTGGTATAGTCTCCGGAGACCTTCAACAGACATACTGCCGCCAGGTAAGTGTGCTAGATGTTGTACTCTCAGGGTTTTTTAGCAGCATAGGAATTTACTATAACCATAAAGTTACTCATGAAATGGAAGCCAGGGCAAGGGAAGTGCTTAAGTTTCTGGAGATTTCTTACCTTGCAGACAGGCTGATGTCCGAACTCTCTTCAGGAGAAGCCAGAAAGGTACTTATAGGGAGAGCCCTTGTGCACGACCCGGAAGCCCTTATTTTGGACGAACCTGCAAACAGCCTTGATATTAAAGCTCTTCATAGCTTCCGCGAAACTATCCGAAAAATTGCCGACTCGAGAAAGAGTATTATTCTGGTGACTCACAACCTTGAAGATATAATTCCCGAAATTAATCGAGTGATCCTTATAAAAGACGGCAAAGTCTTCATGGACGGAAAAAAACAGGAAGTTCTAACCAATGCTAACCTCTCTGAGCTTTTTTCTCTCCCTGTCGAAGTTTTGGAGAAAAAAGGTTACTATCAGACGATGATTTGAAGAATCAGGTCTTAATTTTTAAATTCTTCGAATAAGGATCGCACTGTACTACCAGATACTACAAGACGCTACTGAATGTTTCAAAATACTACAAAACAGTGCAAAAATAACCCAGAGTACTTGAAAAATAAATAAAATATCGCGAGATTCCACAGGAAAGCCTGGATCACTCAACTTTTAAGAAGAAAATAGAAGAGTTGAGAACATCGGATACAAAAGAATAGCAAGAATAAAATGCAGGCCTCACGTATAAGAAGGACTTTGAAGCTTATATTAGGAAATTTTCCATACACTTTAAGAGGCCATCCCAAAACCAACTTAATTCTCAAAATCATAAAATTTTTAGAATTGCTTTCATAATCTGAAGCTCAAGTAATGATTGCAAATTCGAGATCTAAAGAAACGATTTTGAGTTTTGGGATGGGCTCTAATACTAAAATTACCTAGCTCGAAGAGGAAATGAAGCTTATGGAAAGTCGTTATGTGAAGATAAAAATCTCTGTGCTTAACATCAGTATCCAAAAATTTCTTAAATGAGTTCGTTCCTGAATATATCCAGCTGTATTTATCTTTTATTAATATCTTCAACAAGCCACAGATTTTATGCTTTTTCCTTTTTCTTCAATAATTTCCAGCAGACTGCAGGCCCAAACTTTAGTTATTTCTTCATACAGCCTGCACCTTTACAGGTTTATTTTTCGATTGATAGATTTTAATATTTCACAGACGAATTAAAATATAAAATATAGGACGAAATATCAGAAGGCCTGGAGGACTAGGATTTGGAAAAGCATTATGTCATAATTGCTGGAGAAGAAGCAGGCCCTAAATCAAACAAAATGGGCGGAATCTGGAATGTTATTCACGAAGAAGCACAAACCCTTGCTGCTCTTTTCGATTCCGGCGAACTGGATACAAAAGAAGAGAAAGAGATACTTGTTGCGGGTCCGTATTATGGTCACAGAGGTGCAGATTGGAATCGGGGACTGAACCGGATTACGCATATGGAAGAATTTGAGCCTCTTAATCCTGAGGAAGAACTCCAGAAAAGCCTTGAATCCCTTGAAAGATCAGGCATCAAGGTATTTACAGGAAGCAAACTGGTAGGAAAAACGAAAATAAGCTATTTGCAGTTTCAAACCTCGGACTTCGGGAAAATACGCTCAACATATATGGGAAAGGAGATGACCCTTGAAAGCCGAATCAAGGCTGAAGCCTACGAACACCTTGGACTGGATTCACTTAGATATGAGAGTATGTCAAACGGGCCTGAATACACCCATTATCTTTGCCTTTCTTATGCAATTTCCGAGCTTGTCCGGCTTCTTATAAGCTCAAATTCGGGAAGCGCCGAAACCCCCGATGCAGCTTCGACTCAGGGTTTTATCCCCTGTCCCGGGGTCTCCCTGCACTGCCATGAATTTGGGGTGTTTTATGCGCCAGCTAGGCTTAAAAAATTAGGAATTCCGGTAAATATGGTTGCAACTCTGCATGCAACTCTGCCTGGAAGGACTGCAGGATATTATTCCATCCAGAAAAGGAGAAAGAATGACAGTTTATGGCCTTCAGGCGTGCCTGAAAACCTTGCTGCCCTTGAAGCCCTTGCTTCATATGCGGATACAGTTACCGCAGTCGGGGAGTCGACCCGACAGGAAGCCAGGCTCTTTTACGGGATTAACGGGATCGTAATCCGAAATGGAATAACCATAGAGTCCGATAAGATAGACTGGAACCTGAAAGAAAGTTCCCTTGAACGAATCCGAAAATTTCTTTCCGAAAACCTGTACAAGTATCATGGGGGAGAAAGGATAGAACCTGAAAAGATAATCCCTATTTTCACAATCTCCCGCCTGGAAGTGGAGAATAAGGGATATCCAGATCTTCTTGATTCCCTTGTTGCTCTTGAGCATATA
>JAMXLQ010000064.1 GCA_024280975.1 Methanosarcina sp. | reverse complement strand
TAATAACCGTGTCAAGGTCCGTCCTGCGCTTCAGTTCCTGCTTGAGGGGAATTGCAAGGTTCACCGAGGTCTGCCCTCCGAACTGCACCAGAACTCCGTCAGGCCGCTCACGCTCGATTACGTTCATCACATACTCAAGGGTCAGAGGTTCAAAGAAGAGCTTGTCTGAGGTATCGAAGTCTGTAGACACGGTTTCAGGATTATTGTTAATGATGTGAGTCTCTATGCCTTCTTCCCTAAGTGCAGTAACTGCATGAACAGTACAGTAATCGAACTCGATTCCCTGTCCTATCCTGATCGGGCCTGCCCCAAGGATAAGAATCTTCTTTCTGTCCGTGGAGTTTGTCTCGCAGGCATCTTCGTAAGTAGAATAGTAATAAGGAGTAGCCGCTTCGAACTCGGCTGCGCAGGTGTCCACCATCTTGAAAGTAGCCACGATGCCGGCAATGTGCCTGAGATCACTTATTTCCTGGCTGGTCCTGCCAGTCAGTTCGGCAAGGCGGGTGTCCGGGAAGCCTATCCTTTTCGCTTCACGCAGGAGTTCAGGAGTAAGTCCTTCTGCCCTGATGCGCTTTTCCATCTCCACAATCTTTTTCATTTTCGAAATGAAGAAGGGATTGATGCTCGAAAGCTCGGCAATTTCCTTTACCGACATGCCCCTCTCAAGTGCATCGAAGATCACAAAAAGGCGCTCGCTTGTAGGGGTCTTAAGAAGAGTTTTAATTTCAGGTTCATCCCAGTGCTTTTTTCCTAACTGGTTGTCGATATCCAGGGATTTGAAAGCTTTTAGCAAGGATTCTTCAATTGTCCTGCCAATTGCCATGACTTCTCCTGTACTTTTCATGGCTGTGGTCAGGGTCTTGTCTGCGGTTGTGAACTTATCAAAAGGCCACCTGGGAATCTTTGTAATTACGTAGTCCAGAGCAGGTTCAAAAGAAGCGGGGGTGCTCTTGGTAACATTGTTTATGATCTCATCAAGAGTCATTCCAATTGCAATTTTTGCGGTTACACGGGCAATCGGGTAGCCTGTAGCCTTTGATGCAAGGGCTGATGACCTGGAAACCCTTGGATTTACTTCTACAACACGGTAATCGCCTTCTTTTAAGGCGTACTGGATATTGCACCCACCCTCAATTTTCAGGGCGCGAATAATCTTGATTGAGGCGCTTCTAAGCATCTGGTGCTCTGCATCGCTCAGGGTCTGGGAAGGGGCAACAACTGCTGATTCTCCAGTATGTACGCCCATGGGGTCGATATTTTCCATGTTACAGATTACAATACAGGTATCGTTTTCATCCCTCATGACCTCATACTCGACTTCTGCCCAGCCAAGCACGCTTTCTTCGATGAGTACCTGGGAAATGCGACTGCGCCTGAGTCCACGTTCCGTGATTTCAAGTAGCTCTTCCTTTGTACGGGCAATTCCGCCTCCAGCTCCTCCAAGGGTGTAAGCTGGGCGAACGATAAGAGGAAGGCCAAGTTCCTCGACAACATCTTCGGCTTCTTTTAAAGAATTAACTGCCCGGCTTAAGGGAACTTTTTCCCCTATCCTGAGCATGGTTTCTTTAAAGAGTTCCCTGTCTTCAGTATTTTTAATGGCTTCAACAGGAGTCCCGAGGATCTGGACCCCGTATTTCTCAAAAACGCCTATTTCTGCAAGTTCACTGGTAATATTAAGGCCGGTTTGTCCTCCAATGCCTGCAATAATTCCATCAGGGCGTTCTTTTTCAATAATCTTTTCTACTATTCTGGCATCAAGGGGTTCGATATATACGGAATCAGCCATTTCAGGGTCGGTCATAATAGTTGCAGGATTTGAGTTTACAAGTACAACCTTTACCCCTTCTTCTTTTAAGGATCTACAGGCCTGACTGCCTGAAAAGTCGAATTCGGCAGCCTGCCCGATAGTAATTGGCCCTGAGCCTATGAGTAAAACTTTTTTTATGTCCTCGCGTTTCGGCATTAAATCTCACCTCCGAGGACCTTTACAACCTTACCAAAGAACGTTTCCTCGGTATCCATCGGCCCTGCCTGGGCTTCAGGATGGAACTGCACACTGAATATATCCAGGTCTTTGTGGGAAACCCCTTCTACGGTTTTGTCGTTTGCGTTCAGGTACTTCACATAGAGCCCTGTACCGTCAAGAGAATCCGCATCAACAGCATATCCGTGGTTCTGGGAAGTTATGAAAATTTTGTTTTCAATCAGGTCTTTTACTGGCTGGTTTCCTCCCCTGTGCCCGAATTTCAACTTGTAGGTTCTTGCTCCCATAGCAAGGGAGATAATCTGATGCCCAAAACAGATTCCGCAAACCGGAATTGTGCCTGCAAAAGCCTTTACTGCATTGATTGCATCCGTTGCTTTTTCCGGGTCTCCTGGCCCGTTTGAAATGAAAAGAAGGTCCGGCTCGTAACTTGCAATTTCAGAGGGCTTTGTAGTTGCAGGAACCAGCGTGAGATCGATTCCCCGCTTGTGCAGGTTATTTATTATGTTACGTTTTATCCCGAGGTCGACTATAACTGCATGTTTCTGTTTGCTGGTTCCTTTCCAAGCACCTTCGGCTCCGGGAATGAAGCGTGGCTCTTTGCAGGTTACAAGGGAGATAAGTTCCTCATCCGTGAGCTGTGGAGAGTTTCTTGCCACATTAACAGCCTCTTCCCCGTCATCACTGCCTGTGATAAGGGCTGCCCGCATGGTTCCACGTTCCCTTGCTCCTATAGTAAGCATTCGAGTATCCACGCCTTCAATTCCTGGTTTTCCTTTATCCTCTAAAAATTTGTGGATAGAACGAGTTGATTTATAATGATAAGGGTTTTTGCAGGCTTCCCTGACAACAAGCCCTTCTGCATGCATATTATCGGACTGGACACGCTCCCCGCTGATACCATAGTTTCCGATAAGGGGGTAAGTAAACATTAAAATCTGACCCTTGTAAGAAGGATCTGTCAGAGCCTCCTCATATCCCGTGAATTGAGTGGTAAAAACAAGTTCGCCGCAAGCTGTGCCTTCGGCACCAAAACCGGTGCCCCTAATAACTGTTCCGTCTTCTAAGCCTAGTACTGCTTTCATCATCTGAACCTGCGAGTAAATGTCATAAGACACGTATAAGTGTTACGATAAATTTCCTAATTTTCTGAGTTACTGGTATTTCTTGAGTCTTTTTATATATAAAATTTTCAATTAAATTATACTTTTGATAAACAGGTCGCTTCCGTCTGATTATCAGCTTTTTTCATAAAGCGAAATCCTTCTAAATTTAGGACTGTTCAAAAACTGATCGCCTCCAGGTAAAGTAGAAATGATAATTATTTTTGCCGCGACTGACAATGATGCTGGTTGCTATGGATATTTGGCGCAGCAGAATTAACTTTAGCAGTCCCATTTTAGAGAAAAAAACTGAAAACCCTAGCAGGTTGCATATAATCCATTAATCCCTTTCTAAACCTAGGGCAGTAGCATCAAAAAAGAGTTATACTTGAAAAAGGAGAAGACTTGTCGATTTTTATAACTACGATGAAAACGGAGAGAAAAGATGGAAGTACTGTACCCCTGATTATTTTATTCTGTCCTTCTAACCTTCCTGAACGCAGCTCAGTATCTTTATTCCCAATGGAGGGTATTTGCTTTGCTAATTTGCCGACTATGGTAAGGTTTTCAAGTCTTAGGTAAGGTTTTCAAGTCTTATATACAAGCTCTCAAACTCATCCCGAGAAATGAAGCTGCCGAGATGGGAAAAAAGTTTTGTGAAGTAATGTTAATGTTTTTGTGAAGCAATATTAATATGCGATTATTAAAGAACCGATTTCAAAACTTCAAATCTGACCTTTCAAGCCATTTATATTTACCTATCTTTATAGTAATATTGTCTTCTTGGAACTTCCTTTGTATGAAATTGTTATGTTCGGTATTGGATTGGGTTTTGTTGCATTATCGAGATACCCGTTTCCCGATTATAAAAAGAATAATTGATAAACTGAGCAAGCGTATAACTGCATGCATTTCGTGATGCTGAATAGTTAAAATTGACATCTAGTAATAAAACTCATACTTTGCAATTCTATGCTTCAATCAAAGCTGCCAAGATAGCTGTATTCTGGCAAATAAGAATACGCCAGATCTTTGAGGAGAAATATTGATGGACTTTATATCTAATTTATTTGGAAAAGATAAGACCCAAAATTTTTTAGAAGCGTGCCGATTAGGGCAGACCGAAAACGTAGAGAAATTTTTGAAAAGCGATAAAATAGATATCAACTCGCAAGATGCCTATGGTAAAACTGCTTTGATCTGTGCGGCGAACAAAGGGTATAGAGATATTGTAGAATCACTTATTGAAAACGGTGCCAATCTCAATATTCAGGATGAAAACGGCGATACTGCTTTAATTTCTGCGGCAAAGATAGAACGCGGTGACATTGTTGAGTCACTCCTCAAAAATGGTGCCGACCCCAATATTCAAGATCAAAACGGCGAAACGGCTTTGAAGTTTGCAGTAAAAGTGGGATACAAGAACATTGCTGAGCTACTTATTGAAAGTGGTACGGATTTGAATATCCAAGATAAAAACGGTGAAACGGCTTTGTTTGCTGCAGCAGCTAGGGGGCACAGGGATATTGTTGAGTTGCTCACCAAGGGTGGTGCCGACCTTAATATTCAAGACAAAAACCGTAACACGGCTTTGAGTGCTGCAGCAAAGATGGGGTATAAAAACATTGTTGAGTTACTTATTTCAGCTGGAGCCGATCTTAATGTTCAGGACAAAAACGGGAATACGGCTTTGATTTATGCGGCAGATAGAGGGTACAAGGAAATTGTAGAGTTACTTATTGAAGGTGGTGCCAATCTCAATATTCAAGACGAAAATGGGCTTACAGCTTTGATGTTCTCGGCGCAAACAGGGCATAAGGATATCGTTGAGTTGCTCATTAAAGCCGGTGCCGACCTTAATATTCAAGAGGAAAATGGTAATACGGCTCTGGATATTGCGACAGAAATGGGATTTAACGAGATTATTGATTTGCTTATTAAAAATGGTTCAAGTTTCAGATCCTGATTTGTTCAAAAAAATGGACTTTATGGCGTTGTTGCGGTGAGAAATACAATAAAAAAATGTAATAGAATTAAGGTGATTATCGAAAATCCAATTACTTTTGATTACAATGAAGAAAATGGGAAAAGCTCCCTTATAATTGATATACCATCGTGACAATCCTTATTTCAAGTGTTGTGCCACTTGACCAGGCCGTCTTTTCTTCGTATAATTGATATACCATCGTGACAATCCTTATTGTTATGAATGGCAGCAAATCCGAAAATTCGGCTCCACCTTCTCACTTAACTGACCGTGCAGCACGCGAAAAGGCACTCGCCGGAAAGATTACTTCTATTTACGAATCCGCTACTTTTTCAAATCCAATCCTTGACCAGTTCAGGGGCCTTATGCCCGATTTCAATAAACGGCTTTCTTCTGACAGGGATCTGAGGCTTTCTTCTGGTCATCTCAGGCTGAGTCAGGATACTCTTCCAAGGCTTGTTTCAAGCTCCTGTTCCGGAATCAGATCTGCTGCTCTTCCAGAGTGTGTATTCGAAAGTCCAAAGACACCTGCAGGAAAAGGTCTTGAGATCATGCCTGATCTGCCTGGAAGGACGCTGACAGGGGCAAAAATTTGCTCTCTAATACTTAGCGCAGACCTTCCAATGTCTCCGCTTGCTAGCAGGCTTTTAACGCTCAGGCAGATTGAAGATGGGTTGGAAGAAGTCAAAAAGGACAGGGAACTAGGAAAGGACTGAAAAGACAGAAATATACTTCATATATTTCTCTTTTTTTATTTTTTATATCCGAGAAATTATGTAATTGTTTATAATGAAAAAAAGTAGCTGTTTTTTACCCGTTTCTTAGAGATTGGTTACCTTAATACAGACAATTATCCCTAAGAGACTTACTGCTATTGCAATAGCAGTTACAAAAATAATCAAAGCCGAACCATCGTTCTCAAACGGATCATTATTCTTATACTCCATAATACTATATACGTTATATTCCCTTAAAAATTCTCCCAAATTTAACGGAATTATTTGTACAGGAATATCTACACCGACCTCTAATTTATTCATGGAGACTGCAAAACTCATTTGGAAATCTTTCCATTTTTTTACTCATATTCTGGGCTCTTTATTCTCATTATCTTCTTCGGAAGCTTAAATGCTTGCTTTTTTCAGAGCCTTTTGAAACTTCTCAAGTCCAAGGTCAATTTCTTCATCTGTAATGACCAGCGGTGGGGAAAAACGAATTACCGAATCTCCACAGGGAAGGAGCAGAATCCTTTCTTTAAAGGCTTCCTTGAGGATTTTATCCCTCTTGGCGGGGTCTATGGATTTATTGGGTTTTGTGATCTCGACTCCAATCATCAATCCGAGGCCTCGCACATCCCCTATGCAGGGGAAGTTTTCCTGAAGCTCCCCTAGGCACTGCCTTATATAAGAACCAATTTCTTTTACCCGGGTCTTCGTATTTTTCTTTTCCAGAAATTCAAGAGAAGCAAGAGACGCAACTGAAGCAAGGAGATTTCCCCCGAAGGTATTTGAGTGAACTCCGGGCGGCCAGTCCATAAGCTCTCGATCTGCAAGTATTGCGCCCATTGGAAGGCCACCTCCAAGGGCTTTTGCAAGGCATGAGATTTCGGCCCTGACCCCAAAATTTTCCATGGCAAGGAATGGGCCTGTCCTGAAACAACCTGTCTGGACTTCGTCAGCTACAAGGAGAACCTCGTTGTCAGTACAGATCCTCCTTACTTCTCTATGAAATTCAGGAGGAGGGACGATATACCCACCTTCTCCCTGGACCGGTTCCACGAACACGGCAGCCGTATCCTTCGGACTCAATTCCCGCCTGAATATTAAATTTTCGAGCTCTTTTGCACACTCAATCCCGCAGGAAGGGTATTCGAATTTATAGGGACAGCGGTAACAGTAGGCATAATGGGAATGAGCTGTGCGGATCGCAGGAAAATGTTCCTTTTGCCTGGCTTTTGAGCAGGTAAGGGAGAGGGAACCCAGAGTGCGACCGTGAAAGCCATTATAAAAAGAGATAAGGCCCTGCCGTTTTGTTTTCCAGAATGCAAGCTTGATTGCAGCTTCCACGGCTTCAGTCCCGCTGTTGCAGTAAAAAACTTTTGAATAGCCTGAAAGCTCTTCTAACTTTTTTGCAAGCTTCACTGGGGGCTCAGCAAAAAAATCTCCATATCCGCAGTGAATCACCTTTTCGAGCTGGGCTGAGATCGAAGTCTTAACCTCAGGGTTGGAGTAGCCTGCATTCATGACAGCAACCCCGGCAACAAGGTCAAGGTATTCTCTTCCGTCTACGTCTCTGATTATGGAACCTTTTGCACTGTCCATAACCAGAGGATAGGGTCGGGCTGCGCAGGCCGACGTTATTTTGCAGTCCTGCTCGATAATCTCCCTGGCTTTAAGGCTGACGAAATCAAGCAGTTCGATTTCCTCTCCATAAAAATCAAGATCGTGTGCCGCATCCTGCCTCTTATCTTGTGAGGTATTTTTTCCCGGCTTTTCCATCCGTTGCGTCTTTTCAAATTCTTTGGTTTTCCCCTGAGCCAGAATGCATTCCTCCCCGGTTTCTCCAAGCTCTCGAATTTCATTCCGCTGAATCAATCTGGGCTTTTTGTAGTCTGCCGCTGTAGTCTATATACACAGCTTTTACCTCAGAGAATTCTTTGATAGCCTCGGTCCCGGCTTCTCGGAAGCCGTTTCCTGTCCCTTTCACTCCACCAAAGGGAAGATGGACTTCAGCTCCTATTGTAGGGGCATTAACATATGTGATTCCAGCTTCAATTTTCTCGATTGCCCTGAAAGCATTTCCTACATTTCCGGTGTAGATTGCCGAAGAAAGCCCGTATTTGGTACTATTTGCAAGTTCAATTGCCTCTTCAAGGTCAGAAACCGTAAAGATCCCGAGTACCGGCCCGAAAATCTCTTCCTGTGCAATCCGCATCTCCGGCCGAACGTCAGCAAATAACGTTGGCTCGAAGAAATAACCAGGAAGCCCGGGATCGCTTCTGTTCCCCCCGAAAAGAAGAGTTGCTCCTTCTTCTTTTCCTATTTTCACATATTTCTCGATCTTTTCAAGCTGTGCTTTGTTGATTATAGGTCCGATATCCGTTTCAGGTAGGAGCCCATCGCCTATCCTGAGAGCTTTTACTTTTGCAAGTAGCCTTTTTACAAATTCGTCCTTTATCTTCTCATGTAGAATCAGTCTGCTCGTAGCAGTACAGCGCTGTCCGGTAGTCCCGAAAGCTCCCCATAGTACACCCTCAAGGGCCAGCTCAAGGTCGGCATCATCCATGACAATTACAGGATTTTTGCCTCCTAGTTCCAGAGAAACTCTTTTCATAGTTTTTGAACATTCTTCCATTATCCATTTCCCGGTATCAAGGCTGCCTGTAAAGGAAATAGCTTTTATGCGCGGGTGCTGGACTAAAGCTTTTCCTACAGTTCCTCCGGGCCCTGTTATCAGGTTTATTACTCCAGGAGGCAAGCCTGCTTCAGTAAGCACTTTTACCAGCTTGAGGGCAAGCAGGGGAGTATCACTTGCAGGCTTGAAAACAACTGCGTTTCCAGCGACAACGGCTGGTATGATCTTCCAGGCAGGAATTGCAATCGGAAAGTTCCAGGGCGTAATTAGACCAACAACCCCTATAGGTCTCAGCACGGTCATGCAGAACTTTTCCTTGAGTTCGGAAGTCGTTGTCTCCCCAAGCATCCGCCTTCCTTCTCCCGCGGCATAATTTGTGATATCAATAGCTTCCTGTACATCCCCTCTTGTCTCAGGTAGTACCTTTCCCATCTCTTTTGTCATAAGGACAGCGAGTTCTTCCTTTCTTTCCTGCAAAATCCGGGCTGCCCTGAAGAGTATCTCAGCTCTTTTAGGAGCCGGAATCTTGCTCCAGAGCCTGAACCCTGCTTCAGCAGCCTCGACTGCCCTGTCAATATCTTTGGCTCCGGCTATTTGTATTGTTGCCAGGTTTTCCAGAGTAGCCGGATTTATATCGTCAAAAACCTCGCCGGTTGATGAGTCTTTAAATTCTCCCCCTATAAACAGCTTGTACTCCTGAATCATAAAATCCCCTTAAGAGCATGAATATACTAGGAGATAAATATATTTCCATAAAATCTATTCCAGGCTGCTGGATAATTCGACTTTTTATTGAGCAGCATCCAAAATAATAATGTTAGACGTCAGGCTTCATAATAGCCTGTAAAGAAAAAGTATCCGAAAACCGAGTTAGCAAAAGCTATTGATAGGTAAATTACTCTAAATTAAAATACTCTAAATTAAAATACTCTAAATTAAATACTCAGAAACTGATTGAAGCTGCCACAAAGGCTCAAAACTCTTCTCTTACTCTTCTTAGTAGCCTGCACTTTTTTAGCAACCTGTACCGCTGCTGACAACCTGCCAGATCCTTTCTGATAATTCCGAATACTGAGTTCTTGGATCTCCTATTTTCTCAATAAAGGAACTTGCGCCATTTTCGATTGCCTGGTGCATAAGTTCTTCTCTGTCCACTCCTGTGAATAGGATGAAAGGAATATTAATTCTTTTATCACGGATAGTCTTCAAGAGTGTAATGCCATCCATGAAAGGCATATCATAATCTGAAACTACAACATCATAGGAGTTTTTCTCCAGGCTCTGAAGGGCTTCCATTGCAGAGTTCACAGTATCCGAAATAATATTATGAAACACTTCTAAGAAAGTCTTCGACAGTTCTAAAAACAGAGGATCATCGTCTACAAGCAACACTTTCACGTCAATTTTCTCCTGAGATTATTATTTTTTAATCTTTTTGTGGATTATTATACCACTTATCATCTCCTATTGAGAAGTAGCAAAATCCCAGCCACATCTAATACTCCACAGCTAATAGTATAAATGTCTCAATTAATATAAAAAGTTAACTCCTGTATCTCATATTAGGAGTTCTTTCGGTCAGAAGAGAATTATGTATTTCAGGAATGAAAATTTGCTATTCAGTTCTCCTTAACCTAAGACTTTCATGAAGGAAAAAAAATCCTGATTTGAAAAGAGATAGAAAAGTAGTATTCCTTAAGAAGACAAAGAACAAAGACGAAAAAAGAAAGCAAAGAATATAAAATGAGTAATTAAGTATGAATAATAAAAAATAAAGAATAAAAAATAAAGGAAGGCTTTATCCCTGATTGATGAAACTATCCAGTTCTTTTTTCAGCATTTGGCTAAGGATTTTTCCATCAACTGTGCCCCTATATTCCTTCATGACAATGCCCATGAGTGGGCCAAGAGCTGCAGGGCCTTTTTCTCTGATAAAGTCTCCTCTTTCCCTGACTGTTTTCTTAATGAAGTTTTCGACCTCTTCGGGGTCAAAGGCGCTGAGCCCAAGCTTTGAGATCGCTTCCGGAGCACTTAGTTCCGGCTCTTTCGCAAGAGCGGTTAAAAGGTCCTGAATAGCTTCTTTTGCGATTTCCTGGTTTGAAATAGCTGCAAAAAGCCCTTTGAAATGCTCATCCGTAAGGTTTTCGGTCTCGACCCCATTTCTCCTGACTTCTGGAACGATCCCTATAAGAGTTCTGGCAATAAGGGTTGAGTTTACATTTTCATCTTTCTTGTAGGTCTCGATAAGGCTTTCAAAGAGAGGAAGATACTTTGAATAAGCTATTTTTCCAGCAAGCTCTTCATTCAGGCCGTTTTCGGAAACAAAACGTTTTGCCCGTTCAGTAAGAAGTTCGGGAGTCTCAATTGAATCGAAGTATTCCTGCGAGATTTCTATTTGAGGCACATCGGTTTCAGGATACATCCTTGCTGCGCCCGGAAGGGGACGCATATAAGCGGTATTTCCATCGAGGAGAGCTCTTCGGGTTTCTTCAGGAATTCCTTCTATGACCTCTTTTGCCCTTTCAATAACCGCTTCAATTGCAAGCCTTGCTTTTTCTGGCTCGTCCGCAACCATTATTACGGCATCCTCAGGGTGTGCACCTAGTGCGTCCCTGACGGCCTTAATTTCTTTTTCGGTTATCCCGTAGTTGGGAAGCTCATCGGTGTGGAAAATTCCTCCAACGCCCGCTGTCTTTGCCCTGTCTGAAAATTCGGTCCCGAGCCTTCTTCCTTGTTGGACTTCTTTCCCTATAAGCTCATTAAATTTCCTGAGAAGGGCAGCAAGGATTGCGCCTTTTTTTACGCCTTTTTGCAGGACCTTAGACTTTGTGTCTATGAAAAGCCCTGTTACGTCACAGATTTCCTCGCAAACGAAGGCTTTTCTCTCCATAAGTTCCTGCCTGATAAAAAGAAGATTTAACTGCCTTTCGACTTCCCTGCGGACAATATCTTCTATGAGGTCAAGCGCCTGAA
>JAMXLQ010000063.1 GCA_024280975.1 Methanosarcina sp. | reverse complement strand
TAATAACGGGCGATACAAAAACTGTAGAGAAAACCGCACTTGATTCGATTATCTTGAACACTGCAGGTCTGGGGATTACAGATAGCCCGGTGAGAGATTCAGGGCTTCAGCCAGGAGACAAAATTCTTGTGAGAGGTACTATTGGCGATCATGGAATCTCACTTATGGCTCACAGAGAAGGTTTTGATTTTGATACCGATCTTGCCTCGGATTCAGCTCCACTATGGAAACTCATAGAGCCTCTCCTCAAACTAAGAACTCCAGAGGGCAAACCTGTAATTACGGCAATGAAAGACCCGACACGCGGAGGGCTTGCAAATGCCTTGAACGAGATGGCAGCAAAATCAGGAGCAGGCATTCTTATTGAAGAAGATTGGATTCCTTTTAAGCCAGCCGTTTCCGCAGCCTGCGAGATGCTGGGCCTTGATCCTCTGGAGGTTGCAAACGAAGGAAAAGCAGTTATCGGAGTCAAACCCGGTTTTGAAGAAGAAGTGCTTTCAATCCTGAGGCAGCATCCTTACGGCAGGGATGCAGCTGTTATAGGAGAAGTTACTCCAGATAACAAAGAAGTAATCCTGAGAAATCGTTTCGGTGGTATGCGTTACGTGGATGTACCTGCTGGGGATCCGATTCCCAGAGTGTGTTAAAGAAAGAATATAGATAACGATTTTTTTTAGTGCCACTTCCTTCAACTTTATTTTCTTTTACTTTTCTTTTAATTTTAATTTCTATAATTTTTTCTTTCCGATTCTAACTTCTTCTCAACATTATTTTCTATTTAACTTATTTTGTTTCTCCATCCAATCATATCTTACTTTCTTTAGTCTATTTCAGTCGAATACCCCGCTAGCTTGCTGCGGAGTGCGCCAGCGCAACTTTGATTTTATGTTCTGCTTCAATAATTTTTATGGGGAGACACTTTTCAGAATGAAAGGTATCTAATGATATTGGATATGATTATAAGTCAATTGGAGCGATATTTTGAAGATCCAGTCAGGGATAATCTAATAAATAAACTAAAGATTGTACAGAAGGAGATGGATTAGTGATAATGGGTTTTAAAGGTAAAAGCCCGAAAATCTCAGAGACAGTTTTTATTGCTGATTCTGTGGACTTGATAGGAGATATTGAGATTGAGGATTTTTCAAGTGTGTGGTTTAATGCTGTGCTTCGCGGAGACAGAAACAAAATAAAGATTGGGAGCAGGACAAGTATCCAGGATAATGTGGTAATTCATGCTGACCCTGAGAACGGAGTCCAAATCGGGAACGATGTAAGTGTAGGACATGGAGCTGTACTTCACGGGTGCAGAATCGAAAGTAATGTGCTTATAGGGATGAACTCTACAGTATTGAACGGGGCTGAAATAGGAAAAAATTCTATAGTAGGCGCAAATGCACTGATTCCTGAAGGAAAGAAGTATCCTGAGAACAGCCTGATTATTGGAGTTCCAGGGAAGATTAAGAGGGAAATAGAGAAATCCGAAATTGAAGCTATAGCAGAAAACGCTGCAGAATATGTGGAACTTGTCAGGGAATATAAAGAGGAAGTGAAAAACATACACAAAGTCTGAAGAAGTAAATTACAAAAAATAATTGAAAAGATAAGAAAACTAAATGTCTGGCAGTATGTTCCATTTTCGGTATAATTATTTACACATGCCCTACCTAAACTTATAGAAAATCAGCTTTTTCCTTTACTACTTTAACGTATATAAAGAGTAATACGAATTCTACAGGGAGATGAGACAACAATGAGAAACATAAACATCTTGTATTATGGAAAGGTAAAAGAAGTAGATATATACGAAAGCATGTTTGAGTATGTAAAAAGTTCCGGTACTTCGGATTGCGAGAAAGACTACATTGAGGGGCAGCCTGAATATTTTGTAGAGGAGTGGCAGGCAGCACTGGACAGCGAGATATATTTTGAATTCGACCCTATGAAAAACGTTGGAGAAATCGACATTGACGGGCAAAATTATACCCGTATAGGCCGGGAGATAACCGAGTTAAGTTATGTGCCCACTGACAGCCTGTCCGACATTCTGTACATTATTTATCACTGCGACCATGGCATGCGGAAATGTAACTGCACAAACGAAGTCTTCCAGACAAAAGAAGAAGCAGAAGAGAGAGCAAATGAACTTATGAAAAAAAATGATAGCTTCTAATCTTTCTTACTGCCGGAAACGTGGAAAAATTAAGACCTAAAAAACAAAAAGTCCACGTTTTTGCAGGATTACCTGGTCCGTGATATATAGGCGGTTTACAGTGTACCTGAAACAATAAAACAAAACCACTTATTTAAAAATTAAACTGAAACTTTAAGGATTTCAATGATACTGGGGAAGCCTCTTCATACTAGAAGTTAGTGCTGGATACAAGACAAGAACTAAAGGTAAAACAAGAAATGTTGAAATTAGAACTCTTGAATACAATTTTTTCCTTATTTTCATATCTCAAATATATTTGATTTTACAAAGTATATAAGTAATTACTACTTCTGGATCATTTTTAAACTTCCCGAAAATTTTTAAATTTTTTCTTTTGAAATGTCGTCTTATAAAACTCAATAGTTCAGAAAGTTTGTCCAGAGCTAGGGCTGGAATAAAGCTAATTTGTGTGAAAAATATCTGCTTATCTGTACAAAGAAATTAAGACCTTTTTCAGCTTACTGTTAAACATTTATTTATATGTTAGGGGTGTATTACCTAGCGAGTTTAATATTTTATGCGGCTAGTTTCGCAGTTAAACTGAATAAATTAAGCAAAGAGGTTAGCGACGTGCATAAGAACAATAAACTAAAAGAAGGAGCTGGCAAAATAGGTAAGGGGGTAAAAAAAGAAGTCAAGAAAACTCCCAGAATAACTGAAAGTTTTGGCTCCATGCCTCACTACATTCCTGGCTCCTGGAAAGGAATCAAACAGAACTCAAAGATTGAGAGTACCAAAAATAGGCAGCGTTACGTTCCCGGACTCTGGGGGACCAAAGATTTCTTAAAGATAGGAAAGACCAGTTATAAGCCAAAATATGTACCCGGATTCTGGAAAGCAGGAAAGGAAAATCCAAAGATTGAGAAAATCAAATACAAACCACGCTATATTCCTGGGTTCTGGAAGGAGACAGCAGACATCTCAAAGGTAGAAAAAGCTAGCCATAAACCTCGTTATGTACCTGGCTCCTGGAAAGGGACAAAAGAGAATCCGAAAATAAGTGAAATCAGGTATAAACAGCGTTATATTCCCGGAGTCTGGAAAGGAATAGCCAAAACTCCGAAAATAAAGAAAACTGACTACAAGCAGCGTTATATTCCTGGATTCTGGAAAGGAACAAAAGAGAATCCGAAAATAGGGAAGATCAGATACAAGCAGCGTTATGTTCCTGGGTT
>JAMXLQ010000062.1 GCA_024280975.1 Methanosarcina sp. | reverse complement strand
ACCCCAAATTCAAAGCTAACAAAGTTTTCTACAATGGCGTTTGAAAAAGAGACTTTAAAAATCCCAAATTAACTTAAAAAAACAACATAACGGGTCATTCCTCTACCATCTGATTGCGTTTATTCCCTTTTGCATAGGAATACTCCAGGCAACCCAATAAAGGCAGCTGGAAGTTTAATTCCGTTTTTTGTAACTACATACGTTTATATCCGGGATATTTACCGATGGGTAAGGGACCCTTTCCTGCTCTCAGACCTAATAACGATCTGGTTCACTCCTGTTATGACCGTCAATCTACTTATCATATACCTTTTGACTACAGTATATCTGTTTCTAGGGTCTCTACACTGGGAAACAAAGCTGGTGGCACAGTTTGGTGACGAATACCGTGAGTACCAGAAAAGGGTTCACAGGATGATTCCCGGATTAGGGAAAGCATTAAAGAGTTTGATTAACTCAGTTTTATACAATAACCAGTATCTTCACTTCAGGCAATAATTTGGTTACTTTTCCTTTTTAAAAATTTACCTTACCAAAAATTAAATTGAGAGGTCAATAGCGTTAAACTTTTAATTCTCTAAACTATAAATTGAAAACATAAGTTCTATCGTGGCTGATTTTATATATCAAGCGCGTATAATTCTGTACAAACGATTTTTCTATCTCGACAGGTTGATGAAGCTTATGATAAAAGCAGGCAGCTCTTTTTTTCACGACGGACAGCGTTGTACTGTCGGTGCGGTTATCTCGCTCAAAGGATTGCCTTATATGGTTACGGTTTCTCATCTATTCCGGGGGGAAGGGGATCGTCTGACAGTTGACGGAATGAAGCTCATTGTTACGAGGATTTTAAAAGATTATGATTTAGCGCTGATAGAGCTTCCTTCTGACAGCTCGGTTGAAATTACGGAATTTAGTGTCCCGACTGTACTGGAGCAAGCCGAGCTTATTAATGAGATTCATGTTATTCAGTGCAGAGTCGTTAATTCTGGAGCCTCACTGGTTTATCTGAGCTTTAGGCGCTTTGATATGCCGGAACCTGGAGATAGTGGTTCTCCGATCTTGCAGGCAGAGAAGGTAATAGGGCTTATATCCTCATTGACGCTGAACAACTGTATAGGAACTGCAATCTCATCTAATATTCTACGCAGCTTACAAGGATAACAAAATTATTCGAATTGAATAGTAAAATTTGTGGGAACTTCATGTTCTCTGTAGATAAAATGCTATTGGAAACCCTATCATCGTTGGAATCCAGAAAGAAAATGCCCTGTAGCTAAGTACAACAACGACCGCAATTGAGCCAGGTACTCCTAGACCTGTATAAAGGGCAACCATCGTACTCTCTACAACACCGATTCCTCCTGGCAGGAGAAAAGCGATTTTTCCTAAGAGAATGGGAAGCCCGTACCCAACGACTAGGATCTCAAGCCCTACGGGAAACCCTGCGGCTATGAAGAAGAAATAAAGGGTCAGCATATCAAAACTTGTAAAAATCATAGCCCCAAGAAGTGGGCGCTGCCAGCCTCCGTTGCTTAAAGTCTCAAGGGCTGCAAAAATCCGACTTACGGAAGCCTGGGTTGGAGCAGGCGTGTAGGATTTATGCAAGAGCCGGGCAAAGTAGGCCACTATCCTGACAATAACGAACGTGAAACTTTCCTGGTTTTTTATTCCCCAGTATATTGATACAAAGCCCAGGCTGAATAAAGTGAGGATTAGAACAAAGGAAAAGAATACTATAGAAGAAAGCCTGTGGACCACCAGCAGATGTAGAATTCCAGCTACGGCTAGTACCATTAAGATCGAATTATTGAAAATCGTAGGTAGGGTACCCGCAAGTCCTGCACCCTCGGCATTGACACCATATTTCCGTACCCATTCATAAGTCGCTGCGGCATTTCCGAAAGGACCTCCTGCCAGCATGCCTATACTTGAAGCCCCGAGTGTTATTATAGCCCCTTTTAATATCGGAATAGTCTGGTTTACTCTTGCTACAATTGAATTTATAAGGTAACCGGCTCCCACGTAACTGATACCCTGGCTGAGGGTAGCTAGTAGCACAGCCCATGGAATCATTGTCTTGATAACATGTGCAGATGCTTCAACCGAAGCAAGCTGCGGAAGAATAAGGTTAACAGCTAGTCCAATAAAGATAAGTGTTGGAAGATAGCGGCCTACTTTTAAGACAACGGGTGGGGGAGATAGCAGACTTTTGCGGACACTGCTCTCGCTTTTTTGCCTTGATTCACTTTCATTCCGGTTTATAATCATTAAAAATCTCCATATCCCACATTCTTATCCCGAACATTTTGCCTGGCTATATTTTCGGGCAGTCACTTCTTTAATACCGTAATTGATATTAATCTTCTTTAGATCAATATAGCTATGTAAAATATCACAGCCTTTAATTATTACTAAGAAGAATTCTTTCCCATGATAGAGACTGTATATCTTCTTTTTCCTATTATTTATGCTCTTGTTAATGCAGTTTCTTATGTCCTATACGGAATAGATAAGTTCAAAGCAAGAAATAATAAGTGGAGAATCTCCGAATTGAGCCTCTTAATTGCTTCTTTCTTCGGACCGTTCGGCGCATTGCTCGGGATGCAGCATTTCAGGCATAAGACCCAAAAGCCAATGTTCAAATTTCTAGTACCTGCATTTGCAGGAGTTCACCTTCTTTTAGGAGTTCACCTTCTTTTAATACTCTGGATTAATCTCTAAGCTGAAGAACTTATTTTCAGCTAAATTGGTTACAAAACAAATTATAGGGAAAATAAGAAGATGAGCCTGAGAAAGAAAGCTTTAAAATGAGTAAACAGACTAACATTGCCTTTATTTTTTGTAAAACGTTTTTTATAGTATTTTCTTCAAAAAGAAGTCTAGGAAAGAGATTTCTAAAAAAGTCTGAGTGTAATTAAAATCCAAATATGAAAAATACAGTTTCAAACTTGAGAATTCAAACTTAAGTAATTACACCAGCTCACTCAAGATTCTTAGAGATCGGGAATTTATTTGGATAAAACCTCTTCCGCCTCTTTAGCTCCTGCCTCAAGTTCCTGCTTTTGCTGAGAGTCAAACTGAAGTAAGAGTGCCTGAAACTCTCCGACGTGCGTTTTTTCTTCTTTTGCTACATCCAGAAGGACTGATCTTATATTCTCATCTTTTGTTAAATTTGCCATCTGCTCATAAAGGTTTACAGCATCAAGCTCGGCGATGATTGCGGCTCTGAGTATCTCTTTATCAATGTCTCCTTCAGATACACTTTTAATGTCTACAGGTATTTTGGATAGCAACTTATTCCCCCTGCTTACGTATATGTGGATATAAAAATAAATACGTTTACCAAATTACATATACCAGATTACATATACCAGATTACATATACCAGATCCGGAAATTAGATCAGCCGTAGCTGATCCTGTAAATTGCGTTATTCTTGTCATCGGAAACGAGTAGGGCTCCATCAGGCATTACAAGGACATCCACAGGTCTTCCCCAGGCTGCAAGTCCCTGGAGCCAGCCGTCGGCAAAAGGTTCATAGCTTACAGGCTTTCCGTTCTCCAGCCTGACAAGGGAGACCCGGTATCCTATTGGGATTTTTCTGTTCCAGGAGCCATGTTCGGCAATAAAGATCTGGTTTTTATATTCTTCAGGAAACATTGTGCCTGTGTAAAAGATCATTCCAAGGGCAGCCACATGCGGGCCCAGTTTCATTTCTGGAGGCGTGAATTCTGAGCAGTTCCTGAGTTTCCCGAATTCCGGGTCTGGGATGTCTCCCCCGTGGCAATAAGGAAAACCGAAATGCATTCCCTGTACAGGTGCCCGATTAAGTTCGTCTGGAGGTACATCATCTCCGAGCCAGTCCCTTCCATTGTCAGTAAACCATAGTTCTCCGGTCTCGGGATTCCAGTCAAAACCAACTGTATTTCTTATTCCCTTTGCGAAAATCTCAAGCTGGCTCCCATCGGGTTCCGTCCTCATGATTGTTCCGTACCGTTCATCTTCCCCTTCCTTGTTACAGATATTGCACGGCATTCCGACAGGTACATACAGCTTTCCGTCAGGCCCGAACTTGATATATTTCCAGCCGTGTGCGTGGTCGGATGGGAATTTATCGTTAATCACAACTGGTTCAGGCGGATTTCCAAGCCTTGCTTCAATGTCATCATAACGAATTACTCTGGAAACCTCAGCAACATATAACGAACCGTTCCTGAATGCCACCCCGTTTGGCATATCCAGACCTTCAGCAAGCACAAACACTTCATCGGCCTTACTGTCATTGTTTCGGTCAAGCACCGCATAAACTTTTCCGACATCTCTACTTCCTACAAAGAGCGTGCCATTAGGACTAAGCGCCATTGACCTCGCACCTTCAAGATTCTCGGCATAATAACCAATGGAAAAACCAGGCGGAAGCCGAATGCAGGCAAGTCCAGTTCCATTTTCTCCGCAGTTGCCAATTGGCACGGTTCTGAGAGCTGCATAAGCTACGAAGATAAGTGCAATGAGTGCAAAAAAGCCAAGTATTACCTTTGTTCCCTTCATTTCCCCCACCACCTTGCTTGAAATCAATTCTCGCATCAGAGGCTTTAGACCTCGATATAATTTTTCGGCTCTGGGACCTGAGACTCTGTTCCTTCTAGCGGGACCTTCCCGACAAGCCATAAATCTTCATATAAAAGATTTTGATTTAGTGTCTGGAAAAATTGACCGCTTACTTTTTCTGACTTCTACCACCGACATCTAGTCGGTTAATCTGCTCTTTCTTCGACCAGATAGCCCCTCATGAAGTTTCCAGTTTTAAATATTACTCAAACTTCCCCTTTTTAAACTGGAAAGCACAAAATTGAAGTGATCTCTAAATTATATATTTCTCAACTTTATAGAAATAGCTTCTCAAGCAATAGAGTAAAGTTTATATTGTTTTTGCTCTTACTGTTTAAAGTTAGTAAAAATTTGAGATACTTAGAAGAAATTTTAAATCCGGTTATGCAAAAATTTTCCACATCTTAGGTTTTCAAAATAAAATTGACTTTAAAGTTTCTCAAGGTAGTTACCAAGATAGAGTAAGTAAAGGTAAAGCCGGAAAAGAAGGGAGAACTCGCCCATTAATAAATTTTGATAGTTTGATTTTTTAATTCTCGATTTCTCCACTGCAGGTAAAGTTTTAATTTTACTCATGCGAGTTTAACCAATAAAAATTAAGAAAGGATGAGCAGCGTGGGAATAAAGAAAATCCTCAAATCAATGCTCCTATTCACTTTCATAAGTCTGACTCTTTTTGCTTCAGGCTGCACGGAAAAAGACCTGAGTGCTGAAGATATTGCAGCCCGGATGCTGGAGAAGCAGGACAGCATTCAAGATTATTCGTATACAATGCACACTACTTACTACACCGGGGAAAAGGCAATAGAAAGCGAATTTAAAACCATATACAAGAAACCTCACATGATTAAGAACTTTATACAGGAACCCGGGAAGGAGGAAGAGACGCTCGTACTTTCAGATGGAGAGTTTCGATGGACCTATGCCCCTGATACAAATACAGTAATGAAAACTAAGCTTCCCAAAACTCCTGAAATAACTAAAAGTGACTATCTGGCTCTCATAGGAATTACCCTTAATGATAGTAATGTCTCTTTACTGGGAGTTGAGGAGATTGACAACAGGGAAACTTACCTGCTGAAAGCAAGTCCTAAAGAAACAGTAGAAAGCGCTGCACAATACTACACGAAAGTCTGGATAGATAAAGAAACATGGATGCCCCTTAAGTACGAAATGTATGACAGTAGTGGAAACCTGACAGCAAAAACCGAAATCTACGATCTTAAAGTTAACACAGGAATCCCAGACTCAGAGTTTGTCTTCAATATTCCAGATGGGGCTGAAATAAAAACAGTAGGTTAATACTTTCACCCGACTTCCTTAAACCTTTTCTACATATTTTTCCTATCTGAATTAATGTCTGCCTCTAATTTGAAAATTAATGCACCAAAAAGGCGAATTACCTTCCACGTGGATATGGATAGTTTCTTTGCGTCAGTTGAGGTAAGGGAAAGGCCGGAACTGAGAGGGCTGCCTGTGGTTGTTGGTTCTGATCCAAAAGGAGGCTTAGGAAGAGGGGTTGTGAGCACTTGCTCGTACGAGGCGCGAAAATATGGGATACATTCCGCAATGCCGATCTCACAGGCTTACAGACTCTGTCCAGATGCGGTTTTTTTGCCTGTGAATATGAAACTGTATGCGGGCGTTTCGGCAAAAGTAATGGAAGTTTTGAGGGGATTTGCAGATAAGTTCCAGCAAGTCAGCGTGGATGAAGCTTATCTTGTGCCAGGGCCCGAGATCAGGAATTTTGAAGATGCTGCCCTTTACGCCCTTAGAATTAAGGATGAGATACAAAAGCAGGAAGGGATTACTTGTTCAGTCGGAGTTGCGCCGAACAAGCTTATTGCAAAGATTGCGTCTGGCTTCCAGAAGCCTGACGGGCTTACCGTTGTCAGGCCCGGAGATGTAAGGGAATTTCTTTTTCCGCTGTCGGTTTCAAAAATTCCCGGAATAGGGGGAAAAACGGCTAACACTCTGAAAGCAATGGGACTAAGTAGAGTAGAAGATCTTGCAAATTGTGATGTGCAGTTGCTTTCTGAAAAGTTCGGAAAAGTGGGGCTCCGCATGAAGCAACTGGCAAACGGGCTCGACTTTACAGAAGTTCGGGAAAAAGAAAATGTAAAATCAATCAGCAGGCACGGAACCTTTGTTGAGGATACTAATGACCCTGTAAAAATCACCGGATCCCTGAACCTGCTTGTGGAGAGTGTGCATAATTCCCTCCTCAAAAACAGGTTCCTTTTCAAAACCGTAATCCTTACCGTCCGTTTTGAAGACTTCTCAACCTATACGCGTTCAAAAACCATCCCAATCTGGACATCAGACATCTTTGTGATCAAAAGGACAGCCCTGCAGCTTCTCTCTGAATTTATAGGAAATCGAAAACTCAGGTTAGTAGGTATAGGAGTCACCAAACTCCGTGAAAGGGATGAAAAGCAAACCCTGATCACAGACTTTTTTTAATGCAATCCTTTGAAAAAAGGTTTGACCGCAACCTTTCCGGGGGAAAGCTTGACCAAAGGCCCTAGCGACGGCGTGATCAACCGGCTTAACGGTTGTGGCACAACCCTTTTGAAAAAAGGCTTGACCGAAAACCCTGGCAACGTTTGAGAATCTTATCCCCGAACCATATAGGCGTGATCAACCGGCTCAACGGTTGCGGTCCAACGCTTGAGATTCAGCATTTGAGGCTGTCATACTTATATTTTTTATAATAGAAAATCGATTGAGTTTAATGAAAAAAAATGTAAAGATGGCTCTAGCCCTTCTTATAATTGAAGTTCTGACTGTGGTCATTGTTTATGCCACAATTCCGTATCTTAATTATATTTTTGGGGCTCTCATCTTTTTTGTTATATTTCGATCTCTTTTTCATTTTTTCTTAAGGAGAGCCAGACTTCGGAAACAATTCGCAGCCGGACTGGTGATAATAATTTCTATCTTTGTTGTATTAATTCCTCTTTATTTTCTTTTAAGCGAGATTATCAGCGAAATCCAGCAGCTTTTACTTAATCAGACGTCCATTATTGCATCTCTTGAGTCTGGAGCTTATTTTTTAACTCATTTCCTCTCCAGGCTGAATATTCCTGTAGATATATTCCAGGCCAAAATAGAAGAAAGGGCAATAGAAGTTGTCTCACAGGCCG
>JAMXLQ010000061.1 GCA_024280975.1 Methanosarcina sp. | reverse complement strand
TTCAAGTGCAACTTTCTCGTTGCTGGACCATTCGGTATAGATTCCACATCGGTCCGCATACCGAGCAATCGTCTCCAGAGCCTCGGTTGAGGGAGTTCCGGGATACCCTGTAACCACCTGGACGCCGGCTTCTATAGCTCCGAGTGCAATGGCTTCATTACCCATTAACAGTTTTTCATCAGTCAACAAACTCATCTCGAATTCAGGGTAATACTTTAACAAATCAAACAAATCTTAACAAACTTTGGTTAATCTCGAAGGAATAAAGAGAGGTTGAGAAGTATTTGAATTTTCAAACCAGTTATTAAAATTATTTTGGAAATTAGAAAATCCATTTTAAAGTATTTCACCAATGTTTTACGCTACGGGAAATACGATGACCATCTATGTACAATGCTGTCCGGAAGAAGTACGTAAAATTTGCATATAAAGTTTTTGTTTTATGGCATGTACAATTACTGTGAACCATAACCTAATTCGTTTCGCAAATAAAAATAGGTCGTATCCATGAGTTATTGGTCAAATCTGACAAAATGAATATATATTCTATGTTTAGGAAAATGTAAAGAGATGTTGTACTTACAATTATCAGTAACTCGCCCATTACCGAATGTTTTGAAAACCTTATAATCATCTCCTTCATCTACCAGCCCAAGTTCACAAAAAATGTTCTTTAAATGGACGTCAGGCTTACCATAGTCCACGTACCCTATTTCTTTAAGGAAATCACATGCTAGAGGAAAACCATAACCAAATATTTCTGCGTCTAATAGCATTGGTAACGCTACAGTTGTTAACTCATTGCAGAGAAAATATTTTACAAATTTATCAAATTCTTTTTCTGAATCAAAGTTTGATAAAAATTTGGCACAGTCTAAAACACCTTTACTATAAATTACCCACGAATTTTTTTATTGTTTATGTTCATTTGATAGACATTTCCAAACTTTTTTTCAAAGCATTGAAATAAGTTTTCCCAATTATTCCCAAAAACTTTGGATACATTTTTGGGATCAAAATTGAATAGAATACCCTTCATTTCAGAGACAGAGGATATAAAATTACTGAAGCCTTGTTTATTTTTTAGCGACTCAAGCATTTGTTCACGTTCAATGACTCTGGCTCGTACTCCTCGTAATAGTCAACGTTTTGCCTTAAAGTCTCATCACCAACTTTGTTTCTCAAGTAACTATACGCTTCATTATACACCAGTTTTAGTTTGACATTTTCTTCCATAGATATCATCAAAAGCGATAAGACAACTTATTATGTAGGGAGTGGAGATCATGAAAGAGGTCTTGTAAGAAGTCTTGTCCAATTTAAAGAGATCCCGTTACATACGCTAATTCCCCACCACCCGTAAAATATAGTACAATATTTCTATTTATACTTGATCTTTGTAAATTAAGAGAAAGATATTCTATATAAATTAACATCTGATACATCAAACTTGTATATGAGGCCATCCCAAAACCAACTTTATTCTCAAAATCATAAAATTTTCAGAATTGCTTTCATAATCTGAAGCTCAATTAATGATTGCAAATTTGAGATCTAAAGAAGCGATTTTGAGTTTTGGGATAGGCTCAATGATTTGTTTTTGTAGATTATTGGCATCTACAAAAGTGCGATATGCTTTTGTTGTAATAAGAAAGCCAGATGGTACTGGAAAGGAGGCTCGCGTCATAAGACTAAGGTTTGCGCCTTTACCACCGACTTTGGCCAAAATCGCGTCTGGGGAGTCGAAAGAGATAAGGAGCTGACCTTCAAGATGCTAAACTTGGAGGTGCTAAACTTGGAGGTGCTAACTTTCAAAGGGCTAACCTTCAAAGGGCCCACCTTAAAATGGTTAGCCTTGAAAAAGCTAATCTTCAAGGAGCTAACTTTGAGGAGGCTCACCATTTATCAATTGATCAGCTTTCTAAAGTGATAACGCTTTATAATGCAAAATTAGACGAAGAGCTACTCATACCACTAAAGGAGAAGTACCCTAGTCCTTTTGAAAAACCTGGTTAAGATGAACATTGAATTCTACAAGAATACTCCAATATATCACCAAGAGAATAAGGTCAGAGATACCAGATACAAGAATTCCTTCAACTGATACTATTTTTAATTTTGATTCTTAATACCGTATTTTTGCTTCTGTATCAAGTTTGCGGTTTTATCAGAAAATACCTTCAGGAAGAAAGATCATGGGAATTATTTATTCTTAGAAAATAGAGTGGTTTAAATAAAAAAGAATACGGGAACAGCTTTCATTTGATCTTTTTAAGAAAGTGAGTGGACGATAAAGGAAGGGGAATTATGGAAAAGGAATACGATGTTGTTATTATCGGGACCGGAGTCGCTGGTAGAACCCTTGCAGGTAAAGTCGCAAGCTCAGGATTGAAAACTGCTATAGTTGATTCGAGGGAGTATGGAGGAACCTGTATTTTGAGGGGCTGCGATCCAAAAGAGGTGCTTACGGATATGGCCCATAATACGGACCGGATCAATCGACTGAAAGGCAAAGGAGTAGGGGCGGGAACTCCCTTGACGATTGACTGGCCTTCCCTTATAAAATTTAAGAAAACCTTTACGGAAGGATATCCCGCAAAGATTGAAAAACAACTGGCTGAGATGGGAATTGATGAGTATCATGGGCGAGCTTACTTTGAGGATCAAAATACCGTAGTTATCGGCAAGGACAAACTTAGGGGGAAGTACATTTTCCTTGCAGTAGGCGCTAAACCCAGGAAACTCAATATTCCCGGGGAAGAGTATATGATCACAAGTGAGGGGCTAATGGAAACTGAAAAGCTTCCTGAAAAGGTCATTTTCGTCGGAGGCGGTTACATATCCTTAGAGTTCGCTCATGTTGTACGCAGGACCGGGGCAGAGGTCACAATCCTGCACCGGAGTGAAAGGCTCCTGCGGCAATTTGATGCCGATATGGTTGACATGCTTATAAAAGCATCCGAAGCTGCAGGAATCAGGATCCTTACAGATAAGCCAACAATCTCCGTAGGAAAAGACGATAGTGGCTTTATAGTCAAAACTGGATCTAAACCCGGAACCGGGTCAGAAACACAGAGCTTCCATGCGGGTATGGTAGTGCATGGGGTAGGCCGCTTTCCGGATATCGAAGATTTGCAGCTCGAAAATGCCGGGGTTAAAACTGAGAAGGGAGCTATCGTAGTTGATAAGCACATGAGGACTTCAAACCCCCGGATCTACGCAGGTGGAGACTGTGCATCGGAGGGCGTGCAGCTTACTCCTGTGGCAGCCCTTCAGGGTGAGGTTGCCGCAGCTAATATCCTTAATGAGAATAGTGTCGAAGTGGACTATACAGGAATTCCCAGCGCAGTTTTTACCATTCCTGTCCTGGCTTCGGTAGGAATCAGCGCCGCCAGAGATAATGATAAGTATAAGGTAATATTTCAGGACAGAAGCAACTGGCAATCAAGTCGGAGAGCAGGAATTGAGTTTGCGGCTTCAAAGATAATTATAGATGAAGTAAACGACCGAATAATGGAAGCTCATATTCTTGGTCCGAACGCCGGAGAAGCTATCAATATTTTCGCTGCAGTAATGAGGCTTGGACTTAAGGCTTCTGACATAAAAAAGATGGTCTTTACCTATCCGACTACATGTTCGGATATTCCTTATATGCTGTAAAAATTTGGTGCTCACTTCAATGCATGTTAATAGCTAACGCGGAGTGATCTGAATACATCGTATTTGTATGGGTATTATCAAGTATTTAAGCAGGTATTTCCAGAGGCTTTTGATACGATAAGTTTGTGGAGGAGAATATGAGAGCAATTGTAGCTGTTCCTGGGGAGGAGAACAGCGTTCGTATCAAGGAAATAGATATCCCCAAAATAAGCGAAACAGGGGTTCTTGTAAAAGTAAAATTGGTTGGGCTTGATGGGACTGATAGGGAAGTAATCAAGGGACTCCATGGAGAGTCCCCTGAAGGGGAAAAAGAACTTATTTTAGGGCACGAATCCCTGGGGAGGGTAGTAAAAGTGGGTACCCAGGTAAAATCCTTGAGACCAGGAAACCTTGTGGTAGCTACTGTCCGAAGGCCTGACGACTGCATAAATTGTAGAGCAGAGGAATATGACATGTGCCTGAAAGGAAATTACACAGAAAGGGGAATTAAAGGAATGGATGGTTTTCTTTCAGACTACTATGCCGAGGACGAAAAGTTTCTGGTAAGAGTTCCTGATGAACTAGGGAAACTTGCAGTTATGCTTGAACCAACCAGTGTTGCCGAAAAGGCTGTAAGGACTGTTTTTGAGGTTCAAAATCGGACTAATAAGGTGAATCTGTTTATCTGCCATATAAGAGAAAACAGGTCAGTAATCGACCCGTTCTGTTTCTTTTATTTTTTCCTTGAACAGAGTATACACCCACAGCTGGTAGATGATGACTATGGGCACGAATACCAATGCTCCTCCCAACATGATGCTCAAGGTCATATGACTCGATGCTGCCTCAAAGATATCTATTCCGTATTCAAGAGAAACAGAAGACTTAAGCATGTAGGGATAGATGTTTGCAAGCCCGCTTTGAACAACGAAAAAAAGAGTCAAGAGATTGCTGCAAAAGGCCGGAAACCCTTTATTATTCTTTATAAAGAAAATAGCAAGGACAGCTGCCACTACTGCAAGAACTGGCAATAAGTACAAAGCTGGCGTGGCTGAATAGTTGATTGTAAAACCTTCTATGCCCACAAAGGAATATGCCAGATAAATCAGAGCAAGTACAAGTACAATAAGAGTGCTCTTCTTTGCCAGATCACCTGCTTTTGCAGCTATGGCACCTTCGGTCTTGACATTGATCCAGAGTGCACCTGAAGTAACGCTCATAAGCACGAACAAGACACCGCCTATCAATGCGTACAGGCCGAAAAGTCCAGGAAGGGTACCTTTATAAACTCCTCCTGAAGCGATTTCAAGCCCTTTGAAGAAGTTCGCAAATGCAACTCCCAGGACCAGAGAAATCAGCAGGCTTCCAGCGAACCATCCCCACATAAAGGCCTTCTGTATCTGGGGATTATCATCCTTGTGGAGATATTCCACGGAAATTCCTCTTGCAATCAGGCCGATGAGCAGCAACATCATAGGAAGATACAGATAAGTAAACATCTTCGAGAAGACCAGAGGGAATGCAGCAAATGTTCCACCTGCAGCCAGGATGAGCCATACCTCATTACCGCCCCAGAAAGGACCCACAGATCTCTGGATTTGTATCCTCTGCACCTTATCTGTGGCAATAAAGGGTGCCAAAAGACCTGCTCCAAGGGAAAATGAGTCTACAATGAAATAAACTCCCCATATAACGCACCATAGGAAGAACCAGATAACAGCAAGCACATCATGAGTAAGGAAATCGAACACCTTCACTCAACTCCTGTCGCATTGACTACGGTTTTCTTTATGAGGTATAGCTCAAAGACCATCAGGATCAGATAGAATGCGCTGATAAGGACAACACTTAACAACACATCTGATGTGGGAACCAATGATATACCATTAGCTGTTTTTAGGAGACCATATACCAGCCATGGCTGCCTTCCTATCTCAGTTACATTCCAGCCAGCAATAATGGCTATGAATGGGAGTGGAATCGACCAAATCAGTAGCTTCAGATACTTATCCGACGTGTACAGCTTGCCTGACTTTTGAAGATATGAGCCTACAAGAGCCTCTATGACGAACAGGGATCCCAGAATTGTCATCAGCCTGAAGCTCCAGAATACCAATTCTACAGGTGGTAATTCACCCTGCGGTAGCTGATTAAGTCCTGTTATCGTTCCGCTGAAACTTCCTGTATAAAGGAAACTTGCAAGACCTGGAATTCCCAGCAACTGGACACTATTGGAACCAGTGCTTGAATCAGGTACCTGTATCAGATACATGGGCACTCGGGAGCCTGTTTCCCATATCGCATCCATTGCAGCTCCTTTAGCAGGCTGAACCTCAGTAACATATTGTGCATAACCGTGACCAAGAACTGGAAGCAGGACTGCAGTAGCGAGTGCTATGGTAACTGCTATGCTGAAAGATTTCTTGAACACTTCATTGTTGTTCCTTTTAAGGAAATGATATGCACAAATTCCCATGATAAGGAATGCAGTCAACAGGTAAGCTGAAAGCAAAGTATGTACCAGCATGTACCATACATAGCTGTTTGTAAGCAGAGCAAAGAAATCTGTCATAACCACCTTGCTTCCATCAGCAGCCATTTCGTAGCCCACTGGACGCTGCATAAAACCGTTAGCGATGATAATCCATAATGAAGATATGTTAGTACCCAAAGCGACCATCCATATGGAAAATGCCTTTAGTTTCTGACGGTTGCGGTCCAAGAATATCCATGCGCCAAAGAAAGTACCTTCAAGGAAGAAAGCCAATAATGCTTCCACCGCTAAAGGTGGTCCAAAAACATCTCCCATGAATTCCGCATAGGCACCCCAGTTCGTACCGAACTGGAAAGTCATTGCAAGACCTGATACTAGCCCTATTGCAAAGTTTATCTTGAATACCCTACCCCAGAAATCGGCCATCTTTCGCCAAGTCTCATCTTTGTTTTTGTAGTATACCGTTTCCATGCCTGCCACTAACAGTGCGAGTCCTAGTGTAAGTGGAACGAATAGGAAGTGGAATGCAACTGTTATGGCAAACTGAAGCCGGCTTAATGAAAGCAACTCAACCACTCATATCCCTCGTTTTATTACTTATTAGGACTTACGCACTTGAAGTACAAAATCAAGCACATTAGACGTTGCAGCTAAATGCGTGTTTTAAAAAGTTGAAGGTCTGAAGCATACTGATTTTTCAGTTCAACCGCGTAAGTCCTAACTTATATTAGGCAATCATTACGACTAGGAAAAGGATCCGAATCGTAAGGATCACCAATGACTACTATATTTATACTTACAGTTATATTTACTATAGTAAATTTGCAAATACACAAAGACTTTGTACATAACAATAATAGAAAGAACAAGGTCCATAGATATTATGTGCCCATGAGCCATTGCACATAATCAATATCCGCGCTGAAGCAAGTCGATGTCTTCCAAAACGAACTCAGCCACCGAGTCAAAAGCATTCAAGGCTTCATTTTTCTGATGCCCATTTGTGTTGATTCATCCGTTTTTTGTCTTAGTGGTCTATAAATCCATTCGCTTTGATCCATTCGTTTTGATCTGTTCTTTTATTCTCTGTGGGGTTACAATCTATAACTATTCCCAAACTTATTTAAAATAAATTATATGAAAAATTGGTTCTGAACAAATAATATTCCCATGTAAAATTTTTTTTGGCGAACAATATTTAAATATTAATCATAATTCAGACTCTGCCAAATCTTCGATTGATGATATATTTCTCCAAGAATTACTGATTTATCAAAGTCTTTGTAGCTGCTGTCACGGAGGATCTCAGAAATATTTCTGTTTACATGTTATGGGGATTATAACAACAGAACACTAGAACTTTGCTATAATCCCCATGATAGGTACAAAAACTTCAGGAAGCAAGCCTGAAAAAGTAGAGAAATAGCAACATTATCAGGAAAGGTTGTTGTCCTCTCTTGCAGCTTTGATCCTGAGGTCTCAGAAGTATTCCGTAGTTCTTTCCATAGATTCGGTTTCGGCTTGTTATGGAAAGTACTACGAATGTGACCGCACTAGAAGCTCTATAATCAAAAAACGAACAGTTTCTAAGTGGATTTATGCTAACAACTCGCAGATAATGCCTGTAAGAGGCAATAAAAGTACAAAAAACAGTAAAAACTGATGGAAATTATGGTAATATATTGATTTTCGGTTTTTGCTGAAGAAAATATTTTTAATTCAAATAATTTTTTAAAGTTAGTGGCGTGTATTACCATAGCATTCGAAAATAATACATCAGTCATCAATGTTTTTTCAGACGACACCTGGTTATATATCAATGTTTTTCTGGTCTTCTCTCATTCTTCATAGTCTACTATATTTTGGCACTCTACCTAGAAATAATAGAAAAAGTACTCTAGTAAATGAAGAATAAAAAACGTAGAATATGAAATTAATTATATATATCAAAATCAGTACCTGACTATATGAAAATTAATACTGATTCAAGCTGTATGTCTAGAAAAAAGTGTTTTGTATATACGATTTTACTCTTTATTCTTGCAGGAATTTTTGAGATTGGCGGAGGATATCTTTTCTGGTTATGGTTACGAGAAGGAGAAGATATCACATTAGCGTTTATCGGGACAATAATTCTGTTTTTATATGGAGTTGTGCCAACTTTCCAGCCTTCTTACTTCCACAGAATATATGCTACCTATGGAGGCATCTTCGTTGTCATGTCCCTTTTATGGGGCTGGATATTTGATAAAATTCCTCCTGATGCTTATGATGTGATAGGGGCCTTGGTAATTCTAGTTGGAGTTTCAATTATCTATTACTGGCCAAGAAAGGAGAATTTCAGATGATCGATGCAGTATTTTCTCTTGCCCTGTTTTTCCTTGCTGCTCTTTTTGAAATCGGAGGTGGCTATCTGGTCTGGTTGTGGTTAAGAGAAAATAAAGGAGCGTTATTCGGGCTTCTGGGCGGATTGACGTTGGCTGTTTATGGAATTGTTCCAACTTTTCAGCATGCTCATTTTGGAAGAGTCTATGCTGCATACGGAGGAATTTTTATTGTTTCCTCTCTTGTATGGGGAACACTTGTAGATAAGAAGACTCCCGATAAGTATGAAATTATAGGTGCACTAATTGCTCTTGTAGGGGTTTTTATTATGTTTTATATTCCACGTTAATTATTCGTATATTTTAGTTTTCAGAAATATATTGGTTGTGTCTCCTTATTATGAGCAAAAATTCCAATTTAAAAGCCTTATAAAGTTTTTACCAGAATTTCCACCAAGGCTTTTTATTTTTCTTATTCTTTGAGGTACTTAATGCTTAGCCTGCAATATGAAGGGCAGGCAAGATAATCCAATAATAGTTTTATAAGAAAATTACTAATATCGTGTTCATAAATCGTATTCATAACAGCAACATATAGACAGCCTGCCCCATAAAATCAAAAATATTATACATGGGGTTAGCTTTCCCCCAAAAGTCACATTGTTAAAAAGTTGAGCCAACGTTTTTATTATTTAACGCTGTTAATCTTTTAGGTTAACATGAGACTTCATTGGATTGACACTTTAAAAGGGATTGGAATTATACTTGTGGTGCTTGCACACTATAGTTTACCAATAGCACTTGACACTTACATATTTTCATTTCATATGCCGCTCTTCTTTTTCATTTCAGGATTTCTATTTGACTTTGGTAAATACGCAGAATCAGCTTCAAATTTTGTGAAAGGAAGATTCAAATCCCTTATTGTGCCTTATTTCTGTTTTGCAGTAATAACTTGCATTTTTTATCTTTTGCTGGATGAATTGTACACACCAGGAATTCCAAGTATTAAGTTTTTTGAAAACAGCATAATTCATAGAATTTCTCACATTTTTGTTGCGTTCGGTCCTGCTATTTCTTATAATCCACCTCTATGGTTCCTGACCTGTCTTTTTGTAACTGAACTTCTCTTTTATGGACTGGCAAGGAAATATTATAGAGAGCCAAAAAAACTTGTATTCTGGCTTATAATAACCGGAGTAATTGGGTACTTTTATTCGGTTTATGTACCTTTTAGGATACCCTGGAATGTGGATGTAGCTCTGGCTGCAATAGTATTTTATGGAGCTGGAAATCTGTTCAGAAGACTTACAGAACCAGAATTAAGAACAAGTTTCAGCTTGAAGTTAGATTCAGAGTTTATAGAGAAGCTCTTTAAAGTTGAGAAATATTTACCTGCTATTGCTATTCTTTTGAGCCTGCTATACCTGGGATACCTTTTGAAGTTTCCAACAGATGACAAAGTTAACATGAACGTTCTGAAATATGGAGAATTATTTTCGTTTTACCTGTTGGCTTTTTCAGGAATATTTACCTTTGTCTACCTTTCCAAAAGAATAGTGAGCTCAAAGGTGCTTGAGTATTATGGGAGAAATAGTCTGATAATACTCGCACTTCACTTTCCTCTGAAAGATGTCTTGACAAAGCTTGTAATTATCATTTTGGGTGTCGAGACTGAATATATTCATTACAGTGCTGGGATTGCGCAGGGCTTAACTGTGCTGAGCCTTACCCTTTTAGTGCCTGTTATCTATGTTACCAACAATTATTTTCCCTTTATACTAGGTAAAAAAAGGCTCATACAAAGATTTTGAGTATAAAAATACATTTCAGAAAGTCTTTAAATTAAATTTTGTTCAAAATTTATTAAAAATCCGATTATTAACCTGCAGTATGAAGGGCAGGATATAGAATCTATGACTTCATGCCTTTGATTAAAGTCTTTCATCTCTAGGTCTTCAGGACACTGTTTTTGCATAAAACTCCACGCTTTTTAGGAAGCTTGTATTTTGCAGATCATAATAATTCAGCACAGTTTAAAGAGAAATAGTAAAAAATAAAAATGCATATTTATAATGCATATTCAGGAAAATGAAAATCAATCAAAATCGAGACATGGAATGTCAAAATAAAGATTTGACAGGAGTCCGGAAAAGTCCAGGTCTTCTAAAATACCAAGTAAATTCACTTATATATTATTTTTAATATGTTTTGAAAATCAAAAAAATGATAACGCAACGATTAGCAACAAGAAAGATATTTTTTCATTTCATTTGAATACGTTGCTGCTTGCTGCGAAATGTGCCAGCACAACTTTAATTTTTTTGAGCCAGCTCATCAGGCTCGAAGTTCTTTCAATATTTTTTTCATACTTGTGTCGGTTTTCAAAATATACAGGTAATAAATGCCGATAATCATGCCGGAAAAGACAACAAGCAATATCTGATTTATTTCCGCAATTTTCAGGGCAATCAGGATCATTCCTGCAGGGACAAAAAGAATAAAATTTGAGAATACGATTTTTAGGGCTTTTGAAATCTCTACTCCGGAATAAGACATCATCTTCAGACAAAGGTAGCCGTATATCACAATTCCTGATATTGAAAAAAGAATAAGTGCTGTACGTGCGCTTCCGAGCAGACCGCCGATAATAAGTGAAAGGAAACGTGTAGCTAGGTTGAAAAAATTGTAACGGAAACCAAAATCATACTCTTCAACTACAAGATATATTCCGGTTAGTGGAGATGAGATAAACCAGACAAAAGCCCAAAACCCAAGGATTTGGGTATAAACCCCTGCTTCTGCCCAGGCTTTTCCGAAAATCACAGTAAAAACATCACTTCCTACAATTGTAAGGACTAATATCGGAAACATACCTATTATTACAAGAACTTTAAACACATTTTCTACAAGTTCAGAGAGAGTTCCCCTAGATGAGGCTCTTGATGCCCTCTGGAAAAATACCTGTGAAATCGAACTGCCAATTAAACTCATTGGCATCTGAAGAAGTCGAAATCCAAGTGAATAAAAACCGACGATTGCAGGAGAAAAAAAGGCTGCAAGAAGGAAAGCTGGAAGTTGCCAGGAGATCGAATTCATAAGGGCAGAAAATGAGTCTACAAGTGGAAATTTACTGTACCTTTTAACTCCTTCATACATTTTCTTCCAGTTAAGGCTTTTTCTGATTAGGTTTCTATCATCTCTCCAAATCTGCCCTGCAAGTATAAATGTTGCAACAAACTGGCCAGTAAGACTGCCGATTATTAAGCCGTACGGGGTCTTTTTTTCAAAGACTCCTACAATTATCTGTACTGCAGTAGTTGAAACAGAATTCGAGATTCTTGAAAAGGACAATCTCCTGAAAAGTTTAGTCCTTGAATTCCAACTATTCAAGGCAAGAAATATTCCATTTACGAGAACAAATGGGGGTACAAGCCAGAGGTAATTTTCTATCTGAGGAGAATTCAAAATGTTAATTATAAGCTCTTTAAAGAACCATATTATTGCCAGGGTTAAAATGGTTACAATTCCTATTGCAAGGAAACTCACTCCTAAGAGATTTATGGCATCTTCATCCAATTCAGGCAACATGATGGAGTACTCATATCGCATGCATACTATAACGCTGATGATGCTGATAATAGAACTATATAGAGCCCATACCCCAAAATTTTCAGGCTGGTATAAGCGGGTCAAAACAGGAACTGATAGAATAGTAAGAATTTGAGCAAAGGTTGTTCCGCCTGTAAGTGTTAGCACATCGGAAGCAAAGCTTTTCTTCTTGCTATCAAATAGTTTCTTTGCTGCATTTACTGTCGTCTCATCCACATCCGGTACCTCCATTAAGTGCCCATAATTTTAGTTCCCCATCTTACTTGCAAGGTTTATTTTAACTAGCTTCCCTTATTTCTTCAAGTTCCTGTTTAACGGCATCGAGCTTAATATCTTTGAGAATAGCATTTGAACCTGCAACGGCTGGAAAGTTTGTGCGTTTTTCAAATTCAATGTTATCGGTCTGTATATTTTCTCTATATGGAACTTCGGTTCATATCTTACAATTAATTAGATTTACAAACTTATAATGTTAACGATGTTAACAAATTGCATGCAGGCAGAAAC
>JAMXLQ010000060.1 GCA_024280975.1 Methanosarcina sp. | reverse complement strand
TAATAATGATAGTCTGTGATAAAATCCACACATAAAATCACACATTCTCCAATACACGTCAGAAATTTCAATTCAGTAATTGAGTCATATGATTACAATATTCGTTTTCAAAAAAGATTTACATGATTAGAGGAGTTTAAAAACAAAATAGATAATAAATTCATAAAAGTTTGTACAATGACTACTACAAGTTCGTATACTTGATAAATATATTTGAAAAGATAATGAGAGGAATCTGCCATTAAGAACGTTTTTGAAAAACTTGGAGTATTCATCCAGAATAACCGCTTGACCATACTTGTGGTCTTTTTCCTTCTCATCTTGTTATCATTCCAGGGTGCACAGAAAATCTACATGGCATCAGGAACAGACACCTTTGTCAGTAAAGATTCGCAGCTGTACCAGGATTATGATCACCTTTACCAGAGCTTATTTCAAACTCAATCTATCGTAGTGATGGTAGAAGGGAATGACGTAAGGTCCGCAGAATTAATGCAAGCTATGGATCGGCTTGAACATCAGCTTAACTCTACTGAAGGAGTTAAACAGACAACAAGTCCTGCTTCTGTCATAAAGAAAATAAACTATCAAATGACAGGTAAGTCCCGGATACCAGATAGAGATGCAGAAGTCAAGGCAATCATTGACGGATATCCCAGTATATTCGGAAAATTGATACCTGACAATACACATATGGTAGCTTCTGTAGGAATGGGTGGATCTGTAACAGATGATGATAAAAAAGAGGTTTTGAAGGCAACAGAAGAAGCTGTAAAACTTGCTGATTTTCCTCCTGGATACAACGTAATAGTAACAGGTGACCCTGCTTTTAGCATTGCAATGAACACTCAAATGAGTTCAAGTATGGGGCCTTTGCTTGGGCTTGCTGGTTTGTTTATGCTCATCGTGCTATTCATAGTCTTCGGACATGTCCGCTGGAGATGGCTGCCTTTGCCTATTGTCCTCCTTGGAATTATATACACTTTTGGAGCCATGGGCTTTTTGGGAATTCCGCTGTCCATGGTTTCAATGGCAGCTTTTCCGGTATTGATAGGGCTTGGCATCGATTATGCAATTCAGTTCCATAACAGGATTGAAGAGGAATTGCATAAGGAAGGAAATAAATCCAAAGCTATAATAACAACAGTAAAACATACCGGGCCTGCAGTGCTTATAGCTCTTACTATGACTGCTCTTGGTTTCTTTTCCCTATTTACATCCACAGTTCCAATGATTCGGGATTTTGGGAAACTTCTCACGATCGGCATAGTAATGTGCTACATTGCAGCTCTTTTTGTTGGCGTAATAACCGTTACTCTCTTTGACGATATCTCGACAAAGAGACTGAGGAAAAAAGAAACAAAAGTAGAAAACATCTCTCCCAAGAAGCCAAAACCCCGGTTTATAGGAGATCTCCTCAGGAAACTTACGGATTTTACAATAAAGTACAATGTAGTTGTTATCGGAATTGCAACTTTACTCTGCATTGGAGGTCTCTATGCTGATGAGTCAGTGGGCATCCAGACTGATACTCAAGCTTTTGTTCCTCAGGACATGCCTGCTCTTCTAAACCTGTATCATCTAAAGGATATTATGGGTGGAACTGATGCATTTAATCTTATTATAAAAGTTAACGATAATGCTGACCCTAATATTCTAAAGTGGATAGACAAGTTCAGTGAACATGAAACCCACAGACCGCATATTGACAATGCTTCAAGCATTGTAACTCTTGTAAAGCAATATAATGGTGGCACAATCCCAGATAGTCGTCAAGAGATTGAAGCTGTCTATGCACAAATTCCTGAGTCCCAGAAATCCCAATACATGTACGGCAAAAACATGCTTCTTTTAAATCTCAATATTGGTAATGCCCAGAAAGAGATTGGGATGACTGGAATTAAGGAGTTGACAAACAATGTAAAACAGGATATTCAATGGATGCAGGCTCCTCCGGGTACTTCGATAACCATCACCGGAAGCTCTGTTGTCTTTACTGAGGTTATAGGAGCTCTTACAGGTGGAAGAGTTGAAATGACCTACATTGGGCTTCTCCTAGTGCTTGGAGGTCTTTTAGTTGTTTATAGAGACTGGCTAAAAGCCCTTGTTCCGATTATCCCAATGTTTATGGTAACTGGCTGGTCTGGATTAGTAATGACTTACCTGAAGATTGACTACACTCCCATGACCGCAACACTGGGAGCACTCATTCTTGGAATCGGATGTGAATACTCAATCCTCATGATGGAAAGATACTTTGAAGAAAAGGATAATGGATCCAGCCCTCTTGAGGCTATACATAAGACAGCTGCAAGTATCGGGGCTGCCCTTATTGCCTCGGGAGCCACAGTTGTTTTCGGGTTTGCAGCTTTAATTGCATCTCCATTTCCTATAACCAGCAACTTTGGAATGGTAACAGTTATTGATATCCTGCTTGTCCTCGTTGCAACCTTTACGGTATTCCCACCTTTAATTATAGTACTGGACTCATGGAGGGAAAAGAAAAGAGGAGTACAGACATTAGACAAAAAAGCAAAAACTATCTCGGGGACTGATATCTAATGAATAAACCCCAGAATTACATACCAAAGAAACTAGTAACAACATTTGTTTCAATTGCAGTTCTCCTTTCAGTTCTCTCAATAACTGTATCTCCGGCTCTTGGGAGTAGCAATGACGGAGAATTCCTTATTCCAGGCAATGGATACTCCGTGGACTACTATAGAAGCTATGGAGAGCCAACCATTGAAGCCTCTGTAAGAGGAGATCCAGAATTTGAGAGAGGAGAAATTGCAGATATTCAGATAATACTCGCAAATAAGGGCACGATTGAGGGTATGAAGCGACTGAATGTAAATCAGACCCTTATCCCAGACTCTAAAGAAGAGTCTATTGCTCTTGCCGAGATGAGTGCAGAACAGGACTGTACGACGGCCAAAGGTATCGAAGCTAATCTAATCTCAGAATCTGATCACATTCATGTTGAACCCACAACAACTCCCCAGATTGTAGATGAACTTAAAACTGGATACATACAACCTATCAAGTTCACGATACGTATTGATGACAACACTCCTGCAGGAGAGTATGAACTTAAGCTTCCGGTAACTTACCAATACCAAAGCAATGTCCGTACGGACACTGCAAATGCTATAAACATTGGACTAAGCTCTGATACTGTAGCGTTCACAAGGCAATACTCTGTACAAACGATCACTCTTCCTCTCAAGATATCCATTAAAAAAGAGCCGAAGTTTGAAGTAAGTAAGGTCTCGGGCAGTTTGAAACAAGGTTCAACAAGTCTGATTAATGTCACCTATATGAATCGCGGGGAGACTTCAGCCGAAGATGCTCAGGCCAAGATTGTTGTTATGAGCCCTCTGAGCACCAGCAAATCAACTGTCAGGCTCGGAACAATCGGCCCTGGAGAAAGCAAGACAGCATCATTCAATATTGCGGCTGAATCCGATGCGGTGGTGAAAAATTATAGCGTTGACAGTGAAGTGAAGTACATTGACGATGATGACGGGAAAACCAAGTTTTCCGAGAACATGAAAGTGCAAATGCCAATTGAAAAAACCGAATCCAAATTTAGCACAACTATGATAATTGGTATATTACTAGCTCTTGTCCTTATCTACCAGATTATAAGGGTGCTCCGAAACAGAAAAAAATATAGTGAAAATGAATCAGGTGATGAGAATGATTAAAATAAGAAGTATCTCTGCGATTGCAACCCTTCTTATGTTATTGCTCGCAACAATGCCTGTACAGGCAGCATTACCAGAAAATTTTGATTTCGGCAAAAATTATTATACCGTTTACGGAGGGCCAAATTTAGATGCCACTCCAATTGGAGATACTGAGTACTCCAGGGGAGATACTGCTACCCTGAATTTAGGACTTATGAACAAAGGAGTAATTGAGGGCTTTAAATCAGAAAAGGATTCTAGCAGTGCAGTTGATACGGTATTACAGCAGACGGAAATGAAATATGAAACGCAGACTACAACAGCTGTTGGTATCCTTGCGAATCTTACATCCGACAACCCAAACATAAAGGTAAAATCAGGCCCTCAGGAAGCGGGCACCCTTCAGCAAGGAAAACAAAGCCAATCTCCAACACAATTCACTATTGAAATTAGTAAGAATGCTCCTGCAGGCACATATCCTTTGAACTTACAGCTTTCGTACCAATATCAGAATAATACGCAGGTTAGCGGAGACGAACTTGATCCTGCTACGGGCCTTGTAACTAACCAGGGTGTAGGCGTCTGGTATGAAAATAAAACGCAGAACCAGACAATAATGGTCCAGGTTAAGAAAGAACCTTACTTCGAGGCTACAAATATAACAGGTGACCTTTACCCTAATAAAGGGGGAATGCTTTATGTCACTTATAAAAACATAGGTGAAGAACCCGCAAAGGATGCAACTGTAAGAGTCAGTGCCGGTGACCCATTTAGTACAACCGATGATCAGGCATTCTTAGGCACTTTGCAACCTGGAGAGAGCGCAGTTGCAGCTTTTGACATGGCTGTAGACAGTACTGCAACCCCGAAACCCTATTCTCTAGACAGTGAAATCCTCTATGAAGACACGGAAGGGCACGATCAGGTCTCGGACAGTGTTAAAATTGACACAAAAGTCCTGCCTGAAAAAAGTAAGCTTCCAGGATTTGAATTTGGAACAGGTGTTACATTCGTGGCTCTTGCTGCCTGCTTTATTGCGTTAAGAAAGAAGAAACAAGACTGAAATTCAAGAGTCAAAAAAGATAATTATAAATCAGTATGTATACATTATAAATCAATAAATGTGAGAAAATTTCACAATTGTATATGAATCAATAAAAATAGCTTTGTAGAAAACTCATATATAAAATAAATCAACTCCAAAAGACTGAAAGGTTTCAAGTTAATGAATTTCGTATTTAAGGGGATTTCTACAAAGCCTGAAAAAGATAATTTAGGAGGTAAGTGCAATGGAGAAAATGTTGAAAATCATAGCAATGCTCCTTGTTGTTGCTGCTGTTGTCTTTGCAGCAGGCTGTGCTGGAAAGACAAATACTGCAGAAAATCAAACTCAGAATTCTTCAGAACAGGTGACGTCTACACCTGCAGAAACACCTTCAGCTACAGAAACACCTGCATCTACACAGGCATCTGTCCCTGCAGTAACGTCTTCAGTAACAAACGGAAATGCTACTGAGAATATTACTGAAAATGTAACTGGAAATACTACTATAGCTCAAACTGGTACTCATATAAGTAATGTTCAGCGCAAAAGGGCTATAGCAATGAATCACACACCGAGTTCTGGTACAATCACAGTAAACAGCAGCCAGTAAAAAACTGTGGTTTGAGTTATAACAATACCTCTAAGGAAATATGAAAGTAGCCTTTTTAAAAGGCTACAACTTTTTTTGGAAATTATAGCACTTTACGAGTAAAGTAAATGGGGAACAATATATGACTAGCGATTTTTGCCGAAATATAGTGATTGCAACAGATGGATCTGAGAATAATCTGAAAGCTATTTCTTATGGTATTAAGCTTGCAAAACTCAGCAGAGCCACGGTTTACGCTCTTCACGTAATAGATACCTATTCCCTTTCTCAAAGCTGGACTGCGGGTAAGGAAACAATGTATGAAGTTTTAAAAAAGGATGGACAGAAGGCAACTGTTAAAGTTAAAGAGTATGGAGAGGCTTCAGGCGTAGAGGTAAAAGAGGTCCTTTTGGAGGGACACCCAAGTAATGAAATTATCGATTTCGCTGAAAAGAATGACATTGACCTGATAGTGATGGGTACCCTTGGAAAAACCGGACTAGATAGGTTTCTAATGGGAAGCGTTGCAGAGAACGTGATAAGACACTCAAAAGTTCCGGTCCTAGTTGTCCACAGTGAAAAGTAAAGCTGAAAATCCCTATCATAGGAAATCTTTTAGAAATTAAATAGAAACAAGAAATCCGTTATAGATTAGTTAAATCAGAGTTACAGTTTTTTAGTCAGACTGATTAGTCTCTTTTGAGTCGGTTTTTATCTGTCCTTTTTCACCGACAATTTTTGCAACCATTACCTCGGTCGATTTGATGACAGCATAAATCCTGTCTCCGGGTTTTATATCCAGTTTATCTACAGCTTCTTCAGTGACTACTGAGGTTATAACTGAAGGTTCCATTTCAATCGTAATTTTGCATACAAGCCCGTTTTTTTCAACTTCAAGCACTTTACCAGGTAACTGGTTTCTGGCTGATAACTTGAAACTTACATTTTCCCAGGCTGTTTCATCCCCTATAGTTTCATTGAGAATCTGTTTATTTGTCTCATACTCAGCCAGCAACTTTCTTCCTAGGTCGGTCAGGAAGGTACCCTGATTTTTTCCCCCTCGTACTGTGACGATTGCAGGTTCGCCAAGGGCTTCATTCATTTTTTTAAGCATCATCCAGGCATGTTTATACGAGATTCCGAGCTTCTTGCAGGCTTTCCGAAGAGAGTGCTCTTCTTCTATTGTCCTCAGTAACTTAGCTCTTCCAGCACCCATGACGGTCCTTCCGTCTTCCGTAAACCAGATCTTAGTTCTTGCTTTCACAAATTTTCACCTTTTATCGGAGCACATGGACAGAACTTGCCTTGAACTGTGCATAGACCATAACTCCAGGAAGAATACCCATTTCCTCTGCAGATTGTCGGGTTATAAGGACACTAAGAAGAGCGCCGCAGTCAACTTTCACCCGAACGAGAGCTCCCAACATCCAGACTTCAATAACCGTTCCATGTAGAGAGTTTCTAATGCTGGATTGTGTGGAAGTTTTACTTAAAACTATGTTCTCAGGCCTCAGAAAGGCGTGTACCTGGCTCCCTACTTCAAGATTTCCTGAAGCTTCAATGTTTATTTTCCCGGCTTCAATTCTCAGAACTCCCCGATCCACAGAGATAACCCTGCCATTCAGCATATTCTCAAACCCCACGAAACTGGCTACCCGACTGTCAACCGGTTTTTCGAAAATTTCTTCTGGAATTCCCACCTGCATAAGTTTCCCATCCATTATTATTGCGATCCTGTCGGCCATTATCCGGGCTTCGGTCTGGTCATGGGTAATATGCAGCACGGTCAATTTGTCCTTTTTGTGAATAGTTGAGAGCAGCTCTCTGGCACTTTCCTGTGTCCTGGGATCGAGTGCACTCAAGGGCTCGTCCAGAAGCAGAATTTTCGGATCAGTCACAAGGGCTCTTGCAAGGGCGACTCTCTGCTGTTCTCCTCCCGAAAGCGTTAGAGGATAACGATCAAGCAGGTGACTAATCCTCAAATCTTTAGCAGTTTCAAGGAGCTTTTCCTGTGATCTTATTTTTTTCATCCGCATGCCGAACTCAATATTTTTTTTAACGCTCATGTGAGGAAAAAGCGAGTAGTCCTGGTAAACAAAGGCAAGATCGTGTTTTTCTGGAGGCAGGTGTGTTACTTCTTTTCCGCCAATCCGAATTTTTCCGGAATCCGGGGAGTGAAAACCTGCTATTAGCTCCAGAAAGAGGGTTTTTCCAGCTCCCGTAGGCCCGAGGATCACAAAATATTCTCCTGACTCAACTTTAAGGCTAAGGTTGTCAAGAGTGAAGTTTTTCCATTTCCGGGAGAGGGACTCAATCTCTATCATAGATACTCCAGCCTGCGGAAAGGACCCTTATTACTATGAATATGGAAAGCGTAACCAGTATGAGCAGTACGGCTATGGGCCTTGACGCAGACATCCCGTAGGAAAGAAAACGGTCATAAATAAGAGTCGGCCCGATCATGGGGTAGTAAGCGATCAGCACAACGGCTCCAAATTCGCTGATAGCTCTTGCCCAGGTCATGATGGCCCCTATTAAAATATGCCTTGCCGAGAGAGGTAAAGTTACGAAGAGAAATGCTTTCCAGAGAGGAGCGCCAAGGGAACGGGCCGCATTTTCAAGTCTTGGATCCACACTTTTGAAGCCTTCCCTCGCGGAATTGGTCATGTATGGTACGGATACGAAGAGCATTGCAACCACAATTCCGGGCAGCGCATCACGGAACTGGATATAAGCTTCGAGAGGGCCGCCAATAAGCCCATTTGACCCGAAGACCGTAAGAAGAGCTATTCCTGCGACCGTATGTGGAACTACAACAGGCACGTCAATTATACTCTCAACCAGGCTTTTTCCGGGAAAATCGAACCTTGCAAGAATATAACCTGCAGGCGCTCCAAGAAAAAAGGCAATAAGGGTTGCAAGAAAGCCTGCATAGAGAGAGAGAAAAATAGAGCTTACTACAGCCCTATTTTCTACAGTATTTATCAGTCCCTGGAAATCGTCAAGAATCTGTTTAAAAATCATGTTTGAGAGGGTTAAGAAAACAAAAAGAAAGAGAACCAGCAGTAAAAAGGAAAAAATGAAAGTCAAAGATTCAAGTTTCCTGGTTTTTCGGATTGTAGCTTTCATTCTTATACCTGTTTACTGTCGTTTTTGTTTTTAAGGAATTTCGTGACCGCTATTTTCTGATTTTCACTTTATCTTAATTTATCTTTATTTCACAAGCGGCTGCAGTTCTTCAGGCATTTTATCTTTTCCTTCTGCAATGGCAGGGACAATCGGAGGCTGTGCGTCCTTTATAAATATCTGCTGGCCGGGTTCCTCGAGGAGAAGTTTTACGAATTCGGTGGCAAGCTCTGGATTTTCAGCATTTTTCGGGATGGTTACACCGTATACAATGGGAGACCCTGTAACCACTTTTCCGTTTGCCATTTCGACCTGAACTTTTGAATAATTGTCAGTATAATCGAGTGAACCAAGGTTAATTTGAGGCGGGAGTTCCACATATTTAAAGCCGTGCTGCTCAGCAACACTCCGATATATATAGAAGTAATCGATTTCCCCGCTCTCAAGGGCAGAAACAAGTTCAACTTCCATGCTCCGGAGCATGATTTTACTGGAATTCGGAGAAATTTCTTCGGATGCAGGAACATGTATGAGGACTGTCCCATTTTCCTCGGTAGTAACAGTCATGCCCGTATTGTTCATCATAAGGTCGTCATAGATTTTGCTGTCATTGTAATATGATTCAGCTAACTGGGTTACTATCTGTGACCGATATCCTGCAGGATCGTCATTGGGGTTGGAAAAGCCGTAACTGACATCAGGACGCCTCATGATTTCATACCAGTTATTTGCATTGACCTCGTTGCTGTACTTACTCTGATTCGTGTAAGCAATCACGATCTCGTTTTTTGCAAAACCCACACACCAGTCAGCATACTTAGGCATCATCATGGAGGGGATAAGGTCATAATCTGCAGATGCAAGCACATCAGCTTTTTTCCCGAGTTCGGTGATCTTTTTTATACTCTGTGCACTGCCCGCAGCTTCCCGCTGAACATCAACTCCAGGGTGCTGAGCTTCGAACTCGGCTTCAAGTTCCTCAAAAGGTATGCTTAGACTTCCTGCATGGAAAACTTTCAGAACTGTGCCTTCGCCTGCAGAGACATTCCCTGAAGTGTTTTCCATTGTTCTGGCACTTTTGTTCTCTGCTTTGTTGTCAACACAGCCAAGGCCGGCAAAGACAACCATGATCAGGAGAATCGATATCAATTTGAGAACTCTGGTTTTAACTTTCATAGTTATGTAATTTTGAACATAACGAATATAAGCTTTTTGAGGAAGTATAACTGTCTTTTTACATAAAAAAAGTAATATTTGAGAAAGAAGAGATATTAAAGGCATAATAACATTTATTTCGTCATTTAAAGCTGTAAAATACGGAAATCAAAAAAAGTAACTTGAACTTATTTTTAAAAAAGATTACGTTTCAATCTTTTTTTAATGGATCCTCACCGCGAATAGGGCAAATTTTTCCGTTTTTGGCCAATAAAGGCTTGAAATAAGTCCTTTTTAGAGGCATATTCTTGTTGGAAAATTATCAAACCCTTTACAAATACGAGAAAATAAGGGTTTTTGAGGTTTGAACTATCTAGTATATACCCTTCTACTTATTAAATTCTTGGTTTGGCATTTTATGGTCAACGCAGAATCAGAGTGTAAATCTTTTCTGTAATAACTATTGTGTAAATATTTCTTTACAAATTAAAGGGAATAAGTTCATCAAGCAGCAAAAATCCGAATAATAAACGCCATTTGAATCCAAGTTAACTTGCGCAGAATGGCGGAAAGAAGTTCATCAAGCAGCAAAAATATTAATAATAAATTGGATCAAAGTAAAAATTCATTTACTCATATATTAATACAATGAGAATATATAAAAAGTAATATTTAAGAAAATAAATTAATATTTCCGAAGTTTCTATAAAACAAATATGATCATGTACGTTAATCAATATTTTTGAAGGTTTCCTTATGGATGGTTACAGTATTTTCCTTATAATGCTTGTAGCTTATATAGCCGGACTTGTGGCTATTAGCTGGTATTTTAATAGCAGACAGAAATCCATTACCGACTTCTGGCTTGCTGGCCGCATGATAGGACCTGCTGCTCTGGGTTTTTCAGCCGCAGCATCCTGGTTGACAGCCGGAGGAATTCTTGCAGTTGTCGGGTATTTTATGCTCCAGGGAATGGGTTCTATATGGGGATTTGTGGCCCCTAATATCCTTGCTCTCCTCGTTATTGCTGTGCTTGTAAGGAAGATTAAAAGCCTGCCTGCAATTACGCAACCCGAACTTCTTGAACAAAGGTATGGCAGTGCGATCCGATTGCCAATTGCCCTGATTATCACTGTTGTAATGACTCTTTTTTCAGTAGCTGACATCACAGGGCTTTCTCTGGTATTACAGGTCTTTTATGGCCTTGATCCGCTCTATGCTGCAGCCATTATTGCGATCTCAGTCTCTCTTTACGTAACCCTGGGAGGACTTTCGGCAGTGATCTGGACAGATGTTATCCAGTTCGCCTTCCTTGCCCTTTTTGCAGTGGGAATAGCTTTTGCAGCAGTAGGAACTGTTGCAGACGGAGGCCTTAACACCACTGCAATAAGCGCTTCACAGCTTTTTGGAAATGTGCCGACAAGCTGGTGGAATCCTTTTTCAGTCGGTCTTCCTCTGATACTGATCCTTAGCTTTGCATTAATTCCGGGCTGGATTACTGAGCAGGATCCCTGGCAGAAAGTCTGGGCTGCAAGAGACGCAAAATCCGCCAGTAATGGGATGATAATCGGCGCTCTCATGATTACCCTGGTCTTTGCAGCCTGCGCTGTAGTTGCAATAGCTCTCAATTCCATATATCCTGAAATCGCAAAAATGGGCTATCCCGCAGGCATGGACGTGGCAGAGTCTGCACTCCTGAATTATGTCAATACACGTTTTGTCTCCGCCCCCGTCATAATAGCCTTAAGTGCAATCGG